>JBAQYK010000349.1:0-5381 GCA_049299995.1 Candidatus Methanoperedens sp. | reverse complement strand
GTTCCCTGATGATAGCGTATGTGCGCTTGCGTACATCAAAGCCAAAGGGGAACCAGACATAAAGCCCTTTGACCGGATAACGCACATCCATGATTTCCCCTGCGAGCAGGAGTTCGTTATACCATTCGCTGAAATTTGACTTTGCCGGAAGCGCTGCTTTCTTTTCGTCTGTTTGCTTTTCTGCCATGAAGTTCACCGATATAAATCGGTGCTACTATTGTCTTATTGGGTATAAGTATTTTGAAAGGAGAAGAGGCGTCATCCAGCCCGATAACCGGCGTATTAAATATTGTATAAAAGCGATGACTCATTTTCTCTTTCGCCACAGGTAAACTATGGAAAGTGTACCGGCGGCAAATATCACTTCGAATCCTGAAGCTTTCTTTGTCTGGACTGCAATGGGCGATGCTGAATCCGGGGGACTATCCATTGCAGACGTTGCCATAGCCTTCAATCCTGTTATGGCAAAACTTGAGAAGCTGCCGGTCTTTGCCTCATAATACGTGACTTTTCCATCCGTGTTCTTTTCCGATGTTTCAAGTGTATTCCATTTGCTTCCGTCCCACTTAATCATCCTGACATCGCCGCTTGCAAGGTTATTGCTTGCGAGCCATGAGTTCTCAACATTGAATTTGATAACCGCTTCTTTGATATTCGTGGTTCCAACCACAATGTTCAGGTTTTTATATACCTCTCCAGGCGGCGGTTTTGATACGCTCTTTGCCGTGCTTTTGAGTACCTCGACCTTTACGGAAACATCATTCTGGTTCGCCGTTCCTGTAACCGTTATTTCAGAAATACCATGCTCAGGCTCTTTGAATGTATATGTAACCGGCGTATTTTCAACTAGGTTCTTATTTTCTTTCTCTACCTTCACTATGTTCTCTGGAGGCTCTGTTGGTTTTGGTGTTGGCGCAGCGGTAGCGGTAGGCGCAGGAGTCGCGGTGGAAGGCGGAGTTGAGGTGGCTGCAGCCGCATCAATTCTCGTATAGGCAGCCTGCGGGGAAATGAGGGAAAGCTGCATCGTGCTTCCTGAAATAGCAAATGTGAATTGTACTGCGGCTTCCGCAGGATAAGCATAGTTGAACGTAAGAATATTTCCCTGTACTGTGTATGTTCCATTAAGGATGCCCAGTACTACGTTGTTCTGCTCAAACCGCCCGTTCGCGTTAATATTCAAGGTTTCTTTGGAATACTGCCATGTCCCGACAATATCGGAGCTTGAGCCGCTGGTTTTCGTATAGGTTACATGCTGGGAAATAAGAGAAAGCTCAAGCGAATTTCCTGAAACTGCAAATGTGAATTGTGTGGCGACTGCCTTCGGAAAAGCATAGTTGAGAGTGAGGATATTTTCTTTTATTGAGTACATTCCATTAAAAGCGCCTATTTGCGTGTTTTTCCCGGAAAACCTGCCATCCTCGTAAAAAGTCATGGTTTCCTGGGGATTTTGCCATGTTCCGGCAATAGAAGCAGCGGCGAATGCACCGCCTGCCAGAAATATGATTGCCAGTAGTGCAGCCACGGCTGCTATGCTTAAAAGATGCGTTTCGTTACTGTAATTTGATACCATTTGCAAAACCTCATTTTTTAATATATTTTTGAATGTTTTCATTTATAATAGTGTATTGGTATAATAAATATTCCATATGCAAATTTTAATTTAATAAATCAATCAAATTTAAAGTCTATCTTGCCAAGGTCTATTTTATCCATAGCCCATTTGTAATAATTAAGATGCACGAATAGCCCTAAAGCTATCAAAAGGTAACTAAATATGTATACCGAATCAAGGAATGTCCCGGTGTGAAATTCCGCGCTCAGTTCCTGGTGGGAAATCTCCGTGAGTATCTCATAAACATAATCCCCTATTGTGCTGATTATTATTCCAATAATCACGATAGTAAACGTAATGCTTTCCTTATGTTCCTTTTTCGATTGCTTCCTGTACAGGAACAGTACCGGCAATAGCATTAGCACTATAGCATTATCTATTATGCGAAAGAGTATCTTGGTCAGCACATCCACATTTAACTCTACCTGGTAATTTAAAATGAAAAAGAAGACAGTATAATTACCGAGAATGAACATCAAAATTATTACGAACCACTCTTTTTTTTGTATCTCAGTAAAATCTGTAATCTTTAATACGTTTATGCAGGACATAATCAGGAGAACGTAGGCTATGCCTGCTATGATAAGGGAAATATACGGGAGCGTGCCGAATATGCTGTATAAAATATCCCAGAATCGCTCGATATTTACTAAAAATAATAGCAGTATGAACGGCGCAAGATACAAAAAAACTTTCCTGAGTTCCCTTTCATAGCTATAAGCCACCTTAATGGAAAGTAAAAATGCTATAAAAAGGGATAAAAGCATTATGTTGACCGTGTAAATCCCTGCCACGCCCCTTGGCAAAAGCAAGGTAATGAAAGACAGCATAAATATCACGGGAAATGCTGTTTTCAAAAACAATCGCGGATTCATATTAATTAATCAAACTTGCCTGATTTAAGCTTTTTGTCTGTTTTTTAATAAATATTATCAATCCTGATAAAACCACGATAAATCCAAGTATTCCCGCCTCAGGTCCATAACTGCCGCCGGTAAGTAAATTCTGTGCATTATAACTGATGACCATTATTCCCTGCTGGTTTTCGCTTAAATTGAACACATTATATTGCAAAAAGTTCCATGCAAAATGGAAGGAAATGGCTGACCAAAGCCCGTAATTAAGGTATATTATCGAGACGATAGCGCCCAGCAAACCCACAACTATGAAGGCAATCGCCCCTCTTGAAATATCCAGCCCGTAAAAAATGAAGGAAGGAAGATGTATGGCTGCGAACATAAAAGACGAAAGGATAATACCAATCATGATTCCGGTGTCTGCAATCAGGTTTTTAAGAATATAGCCCCGGAAGGAGAGTTCTTCGCCTGCTGCAACGAGCAACTGAAAGATAAGAAACTGGATAAAGATGTCAGGATTAAAATCAAATCTCTCCACCCTGACCCAGCCTGCAATTATTTCAAGCACGAACACGGTTCCAATCAAAGCCGCCCCGGCAAGCAAGCCCGGCGCCAGTCTTTCGCCCCATGAAAGGCTCTTGCTGCTATAATAAACCACAAGAATGAGGACTATATAGATTATATAAGCCGACGGGGGAAAATCCGAAACAAAGTATAAATTGACAGTAAGCAGCCCAACAATCAGCAAATACATTAAGAAGCTTTTAATAATAGGTTTCATACCACTTCTTGCGATGTATCCAGCATAACGCGATCTTTGATATGAACTTTCATCCTTTTTGTCGGGGCGATTTTCCCTCGTATTTTCGATATCATGAGCATGTTGGTTATGTCGTCTCCGGTGATACCGACATCAAGGTCAAAGACCACATCGCATTTATTCACTATAATGTTCTCTATATCCTTGCTGTGGGTGTCCTTGAAAACATATAGATACGTTATGCTGCGCGTATTTGATGTGAGTTCATGTATCTTGTTCAAAAGCCGTCTTATTTTATCTTTGTTCTCTATAAGGTCAAGGTAAAATGAGAAGTTATCGAACATTATCCTGTAATCGCCGTTGGCTTCCACCTGTTTTAACGAATGTTCGGTAAAAAGCGATATTTCGTCGTCTTTCCTGAATGATGCAGGATTGAAATATATCTCTTTTTCGTTGCCGGGACCGACGACAAACCTGCAATATGAATTCCCTGCGGCATGGCAGTGCGTCTCGTATGCGCACATATCGGTATCAAGAAGGGATGAAATAAGTCCTGCAAAAAGACCTGCATGGTAGTAGCATATTCCCTCGTTAAACCCGGAAAGCTCATTGCATTCCGGGCAGTCATTCAGGTCTATTACGAATTTCTTGCCATTAGGATTGATTTCAGTAAATTGGAAGTTGGTTTTCTCTTTTGTTTTCAAAAGTTTCGTGAATATTTTATTGCAAAGGTCGCCGAGAACTTCCTGAACCTTATCTTTCGTCCAGAATTCAAACTTCCAGAGCGTGTCTTTCGGGAGTTTTATGCTCTCAACAAACAGTTTTGCGTCTTTCTTCGCATTGGTATATGAGAGGGCGTAGATGTTTTTCTTAAATGTTGCAGGCTGCTGGTCTTTTTCTTCGTGGTTGAATTTGCTATAAATATCCACAAAAGAGATATTTTTTGTATCAAATCCAAGGTCTTTTGCCCCCTGCTCTATATGTTCGGGTTTGCGCTCTGTGGTAAAATAAAGGACTTTCCCGACAGACGCAAGCTGGAATATCAGCACCTCAGCCATTGATTTCGGGTTAATCAGGCAGCAGACAATGGAACCTGCCGGGATGCCGCCGCCCATAAAGCTATCTAAAAGCGGGACTCCCGAGGGCTTTATACTGGGTTTTTCATCTTGCGCCTGTTTCATTGTATGGTTATTGTTTCTTCAATGATTTATATGTTGTGAGGGTTATGATATTCGAAGCCTTCTTACGTACATAAACAGGGGAAGCGCCAGGACAACGTATACGCTGCTGTAAACAAGCGTCTCAATGCCGGCTGCCCCGGATGAGAGCCTGGTCACCATATTAAACGGGGAGTCTGCAAAGAGATACCCCACAAGGAATAGCAATATGAGAATAAGGGAATACATGTATTGTGATATTGTCCTGTCTTTGTATTTTACTGCAACCGCGGCTCCGATAAGGACAATAATAACAGCGATTATGCTTATCAATAACAGGATAATCCCGGTATTATAAACAGCAACGCCATTTAATCTCACAAGCATCAACCACAGGAATACCTGCATGGGAACAATGATTACGGCAGTAAGCATCTTGCCGTCCATTATTTCGGAAAAAGATATCGGAGAGACCAGCAGCAAGTCCATCGTTTTGCGTTCAAATTCTTCCGTAAACATATCTATGATCAAGCCGCCCGAGATAAAAACCGGAGTGAATACCAAAAGCGGAATAAGTATCCCGTATATGAATTCAAAATAGGTTGAAGTTTTTTTTGGACTGGAATCAACGTACAGCCTTACAGGTTCAAATCCGATTCTCGGACCCCTTACATCCCGGACAAAGTTTTCATACTCTTCAAGGGGTTTTTTGAGTTGCAGCGTAACAAAGGTGCCTTTTATATCATATCTTGGCAGGTAAATTACAATCTGGATTATCTCGGTGCTTTCGGATTTCTGGGGCGGTATTACAATGACCGCATCTATCTTGTTTTTGTTAAAATCAGAAAGTGCAGAGCTAATATCCCGATAATGGTGAGACCTGACATGGCTTTTTTCAATGAATTTGTTTAATTCTCCCTCTCCCACGATACCCACATTTGCCCGCTGGTCGCCATATTTATCAAGCGCCGAGGGGTCAAAAAAGGAAGCAAGAC
>JBAQYK010000348.1:0-3399 GCA_049299995.1 Candidatus Methanoperedens sp. | reverse complement strand
AACTTGTAGAATTGCACGGAGGTAAAATCTGGGCAAAGAGCAGGTTTGATGAAGGGAGTACCTTTGTATTTTTGTTACCTGTTAATGCTGGAAAGACGGTGGAAACCAAATGAGAAAAGTGCATGTGGTAGAAGATGATTGTATAATCCGGATACGCCTTGTTTGAAAAGGGATTGCACATCCGGTCAGATACCATGAATGCGCTTTTGCCCCATTAATTCCAAAAATAAGGATGAAATATGACAGTAAAGCTGGTTGTTTTTTTGATTGCGGCTGCGATTATTGCTTCTACTGCATGTGTTCAACCGCCTGACAATAAAGGCAAGGAAAAACCATCGGACGATAATAAAAGCCAGGGGATATACAGCAACGCAAACCGGTTATTTGGGGATTATAAATGGAAATTAGACCTTGTAATAGAAATCCAAAAACGTACGGATGTGCTGGGAACAGATGCGCCTAAAGAATTGTATGTCGAGTGGAAGCTCAGGAACAATGAAGCCATAGACGCAGGGGAGCGGCTTGCAACATACATAACCGAGAACAGGCAGGTATTGGATTACTACTGGACGTCTGATGTGCTTGTTTTAATTGCCAAGAACAAAGTAACATTTGAAAGAGATAACAAAGCCCTTGACCAGATGATTTATTCACTTGAAAACCCGAAAAAGCTGTATAAATGGCAGATAGAATATTACGGCAGGGAGGGGAGCAGGGATTTAGGAACGTTAATATTTACAAATAGCGGCAGGACTCTCCTGAATGTAAAGTTCAGGTTCGCATTTTACAAATCAAGCGGGGACCTATATTCAGTGGACTCTCTTCCCATAGGGGATATTGCGTCCGGAAAAATAGTCCGGAAAAAAGTATCCCTTCCGGGCAGGTACACCGGAGAAGAAACATGGAGCAGGGAAACGATATCTGTCTATATAAACGGGACTGTCAAGGAATCATGGGTGTATGAAAACGGGGAATGGATGGAACAGGAAGTAAATTTGACGGATAAAACTCGTATTTGAGTTTTTATTACTATAGTCCGGTATTATCAAATGTCACAGATTTAAAATGCGGTCCTTTCCAGTAAACAATTTTCTGAATGTTTATCTGTACAATCACATCGTTCTCACCAAGCGGCTTATTGTCTATTACTTTCTGGTATTTACTTTTAAATTCCATATAGATGTCATAATACAATTGCAGCGTCTCTTCTGAGAGAAAATAAATAGGTGCATGTTCAGTCACTTTGGCTGTGCCCTGAGCCATGACGCCTTCGTTGTTGAAGGGATTTATGGTATCTCTTATATCGATAGTTATGCTCACGTTGGGGTTTTCAGAGATGTTCCTGACCTTTTTTGATTTATCATTTGTTATAAAGAATATTTTTTGGGAATGTTCATCGTAAACGAAAAATACCGGTGTCAGGTGCGGCTGACCAGGCTTATCGCTTGTGCAGATATAGCCGAAATAATTCCCATATAATATATTTCTCATCTCAACAGGTATTTTCATGGTTACACCGGCACGCTGATTTGTTTTGCCCCTCTCCAGTATATGATTTTAACTGGTTTTATCTCAACAAGTATCCTGGCAATAATCGGAGTCAACTGCCATGCTTTAGGTAATTCGGAAGTCGAATATTTCCTGGTATATTCGGGATATTTTTTTATAAAAAGCGAAAGGGTTTGCAGCATCTGGGCCAGTCGAAGTGGAACATCCAGCAATCCGTAGATTTTTACCTCGCCTGTAAATAATACAGCCTTATTCTCGTAAATGTTGCTCATATCTCTTTTATCTATTAAGAAGGCGACTTTATTGTTTTTTTGCATAATTTTTAGCTTTTTTGCTTCTTTGGATGTGTTAAAAAAAATCTTCTGCCCGTCAAAAACATAAACTACAGGCGTGACGTGTGTTACCCCCCCAAGAGAAGTCCCTATGTATGCAAAACTTGATTCCTTCACAAGGTTGTAAATATCCGGTGGAAGCCACGGCACTTTTGATATGATATAGGCTGAAATCACCGAGATTAACGTTATAAATACCATGAAAATAACTATTATCGTGACGAGAAAATTATCACTTTGAAACAGGGGTATTAAAAGAAGTGATATTATTCCGAAAAATACGTTGTTTATATCCAGCCTTTGCAGGGAGCGCAGTTCAGTATAAGGCGTATGTTCAAGTTCGGTTCTTTTTTCTGCAAGTTTTTTAAGCCTGATAGATCTCCACAGCGCAAGAACTGAGGTCCATATACCAAGACCCATCCTGTAACAGATATCCCATATCAGAAGACTGACAAACAATAATAGTATGAGATGGGGCTTTTTTCCAAGCCAGTTTTCTAATAATTCCGAGCCGTAAAAAAAAAGATAAAGCATGAACTGAATAAAAATTGCCAATCCCGGTATTGCCTCATAATGGTTCCTGTGAAACAGTATTCCTTTATACCGCTCAAGTAATTCGTTTTCATCCTTGCTTAATGGCGCCCTGAATTTGCGAAGCGTTGGTCCAAGCTGCAGAATCAAAAGGCTCCATGATACAGCGACAAGGATTGCGAGTGAGCCATAGAGCAGGGAAAGAGATTCAAGGTTGAAAATAAAACCAAAAACCAGACCGAGTATCAAGAGAAAGAGCAATTGCATCAGGATGCTGTACTGATATGAAACAAGAGAAAAAGGAGGTATCCTGCCTACGATTTCCTCGTAAATCCATTTCATTTCCTTTTTTGCGCCCTTATCCATAAATGGATTGATGTAATGCATTAATAATAAACCTCTCTAATAAATCGCTATCATAGAACAAAAAGATAAAGTTATTTATTAACAGTACTATTTGTTTAATCCGGTGAACTGGTATGAAAAATATTAAATTAATCTCAATTGTCCTTGTTATCTTGTTATCGGTTTTTATGGGATGCGTTAAGGCACCCGTCAGCACTCCGACCCCAACAGCTACGCCTACTGCTACTGAGACAGCAATACCTACTGTTGTCCAGACTACGCCCGGCCCAACACCGACTCCTGCTCCAACACCCAGAATGCAGGCAGTTTACAAGTTTTTTGTTCATGATATCGATGGATTTTATAGGGTAAGGGCTCTGAATACAACCCAGATTCCTGAATATACAAATTACACCATCAGGATAAATGCAGGAGATAAGGTCATATGGGAAAGTGAGTCAGTAGATTACACAATTACCATAGTAAGCGAACAGGGGTTGTGGGACAATACAAGCGCAAAACTAAGATGGGACACCCAGCAGTTCAGCTACACATTTACCCAGCCCGGAACATACGGGATATATGCCAAGGAGTTTCCAAAGATCAAACATCAGAAAATCATCGTGAACCCATAAATAAATAGTCACGAAGAATCATTAAAATTAAATCATAACACTTATCC
>JBAQYK010000347.1:0-5896 GCA_049299995.1 Candidatus Methanoperedens sp. | reverse complement strand
GTCTCAACCTCCTTTGGACTTCTGGAAATAGGCGGTTATTTTAACTCTCTGCCAGTAAATTACCAGTATAACAATAGCTGCAAGCAGCCATGTTGTATAATTTGTACTCGCAGACTTGGTTTGTGCGCTAGTTTGGGATAATTCCACGGGAAGGGACTTTGTAATCATATGTCTCTGTCCGCTTGTGTCGGTATATTGTATCCCGATTTCAAGACTGTTGCCGCCGCCCGATATTTTTGCAATCTGGAATATTGCCGATGTATAATCGCCGGGGTTTAAGTTCCCAAGCACGGAAGAACTGCTCCCTGTTGAAGAGAAGTTCTTTTGTCGCGGTATGGTAACAGTCACGGCGCTGGCAGTACTCACTCCTACATTTGCAACGTTTAGCGAAAACGAACCCAATGTCTCCTGGTAGCTTATCTCAAAATTAGTTGTTCCTGCTACAACCACACCTACATAATTATTGGATGAGTAATTGTTTTGTCCTGTAATTTTTACAGGAAGATTATATACTCCGGGACGCGCTGCGATATCTACAGCCAGGTCAAATGTCACCGCGGCTTCATCCCCTGCTTTCAGGTTACCAAGAGAAAACTGTGTTCCTCCTCCCAGGATAGAAAACACCGAATTCGTATCCGCGCCAGCAAGGTTTATTTCGGCTACAGCGTTCTGCACCGTGCCTGTGCCTGTATTTTTAAAAATAAGCGTCTCCTTATTAATGCTCATCGGCGCTACGACACCAGCCGTTGAATTAAGAAGCACGATTAAGGGTTTGCCTTTAATAGTTAAAATCTGGTCCTTGAGTTCGGTTGTTGCCGGAGCCGGTGGAGTGGGACTGCTGGTCTTCTGCCCCTTGTAAGTGATATAAACATTGAAATAATAATCTCCCTCCACAGCATCAGGATTTATATGGATCCTGAACTTTGCTGTTCTCTGTTCGCCCCAGTCGTTTATAGTTCCCAGTGAATATACATCGTCAAGGATTGTCACGGCATTGGCTGAAACATTATCCTTTGGTACAAGCCTGACTGATACATCTTCCATGAACATACCATATCCCGTATTTTTTACGGGCACATAGACGTAGTTCGTATCTCCCGGATAAACCGGCGCGTTTTCGGTCACAAGATAGTTGGAGGCTGCGGATGCGACCTGTGCGACTAATAATGTCGATACTATTATCAAAACCAATTTGAATTTATTCATGTTTCACCTGTTATTTTTCCATCAAGCATTTTAACAATTCTTCCCGCATATCCTGCAATTCTCTGGTCATGTGTTATCATAACTATAGTTAATCCCTCGCTGTTTAAACGTTTAAAAACTTCCATTACTTCGCCCCCTGATTTGGTATCCAGGTTCCCTGTAGGCTCATCTGCCAGGAGAATTGAAGGACCTGTAGAGAGAGCCCTCGCTACCGCTACCCGCTGCTGCTGGCCGCCTGATAACTGCGCAGGGAAATGAGAGCCGCGTTCAGCCAGTCCGACTGTATTCAGCAATTTCATTGATGTCTCTTCCACCTCTCTTTCAGGAAATTCATGAATCCTCATCGGCAGCCGTATATTCTCAAGGGCTGTCAGGGTTGGATACAGGTTAAATGTCTGGAAGATGAATCCTATTTTTTTACCCCTTATGCGCGCCAGTTCATTACTTTTGAAATCCGATATGTCCCTGCCTTCAAGCAGAACCTTTCCGCGGGTGGGCATATCCAGGCAGCCAATCATATTCAACATCGTTGATTTGCCGCAACCGCTGGGTCCTGTTATAGCTACAAACTCACTTGCTTTGATTGTCAGGTCTATTCCCGCAAGTGCAGGTACGTCAAACTCACCCATGCGATAAATTTTCCAGACATCCTGCAGTTCCATTATGGATTCCATCATGTCGCCCTGAACAATCGCTTATGCGCCCAGCGTTGAGGATTTTGAGATTGGTATTCTGTCATCCAGCCGCTGTATTCCATTTTGTTCTGTTCTACCACATTACCAGAATCCATATCGACAAGGGCTGTCAGAGTTATATTCCCGTTGGTAAAAACCACACGAACGACTTTTTTGTCCCCGTTTGCCGTAGATATTATCCTGCCGTGCTCCTGAACGGTAATATTATAGTTGTTACCTTCCACTTCGTTTTTCAGCGCATCCAGAGATGAGTTTATTGCAAAAGATTTCTGTTCCTCGTTAAGCTGGAATGTATGAGCCTCCATATAGGCAAACCTGAATCCGACTGAAATAACCAGGAGGACAATCATAACCAGCGCCAGTGCCTTCCATTTGTTCATGTTCAGTCAGAAGAGATGAAAGACCATATAACAATTCCCTGAAATTATCTTGAAAGCAGTTCCAAAAAAATGAAATTATGCCTTTACTGCCTGTTTTTCAGTAATATCCTGTTCCCCATCCCATTCCTCTGTCGCAATATCAATCCCCGCCTCTCAAGCTTATCGAGAAGCCTGCTCACTTTGGGCTCGGAGAAACCCGTCTTTAAAATAAGCTCTCTCTGGAGTATCTCATTGTTGTCAATTATTTCTCTAAATACTGTTTTCTCATCGCCCTCAAGCATATTGGCTGCCAGCAGGACTGTATTTTTATTTTCCGGAATTCCTGTACTATCTGTTTCAGGTATTCCTGTTTCTTTTGGGTACAGGATTATGTAAAGGAAAGACATGCCGCCGAGCCATGCCGTTATGATGAAAAACAACACTTCGTTTAATGAAAAATATGAAGCCCCTTCTATCGGGATTGCCCTGCCATCCTCCAGAATAAGCTGGACAGGACCTGTAGCCAGCAGCCTGTCAATCAGGAGAAGTACTGAAATAATTAGTACAATAGCCGATATTAAAATGCCATGCTTGCCAATATTAACTTTTAGCGCCATTGAACCTTCAGGAATGTATATTGAGTCTTAGATAGTAAGTAATTACTATATCCTTTTCCATATAAGATACATCATAAAAAGGAGTTAAATTATGAGAATATTAGGAATATCCGGCAGCCCGAGAGCAAAAGGTAACACGGACATACTTGTACAGGAAGCTTTGATAGCGGCATCCGGCATGGGTGCAAAAACAGAGTTTATCGCCCTATCAGGCAAAAAAATCAAACCATGCACCGGTTGCGGCACATGCTATACTGGTAACTCAAAGGGAATATGTGTGATAAAAGATGACGATATACCCCGCATTTATGAAGCCATGAAGGAAGCGGACGGGATAATTGTAGGCTCCCCGGTGTATTTCCTTTCTGTGACCGCCCAGCTCAAGGCTCTATTTGACAGGAGTGTGATATTACGGTATGCAAAAGGCACACCGCAGGATAGACCCGGCGTTCCCGGAGGACCTGAGTTCCTTTTGAAAAACAAGGTGGGAGGCGCAATAGCAGTGGGCGGCGGCAGGGATGGAGGACAGCTTTTTACCATAAACTCGATACTCCAGTGGATGCTTTTACAGAGCATGATTGTGGTGGGCAATAACTATGGCATGGGCGGAAGCGCCAAGGCTGGAATGAAAGGTGATGCCCTGAATGACGAGATTGGTCTTGCAATGGCAAAGCATGTCGGTTTGCGTGTAGCAGAGGTTGCAGGTAAGATTATGGTATGAGGGAAAACATAGCGGTTGAATATTATCACGCGTGACAGTCCCAAGACTGGATTTTGCTATCGTTTCATCCATACTTCCATATTGTGGACTCATATACATCTTATCAACCACCATGAAATTAGTATCCGGCAGCATCAACATGAATAACACAATAACGCCCGCTTACGACCTGATGCACCCGCTCTCGCACTTCTTCGGCGATGCGGTCAGCTTCCTCGATTGGCATACCCTTACGCACCTCGATGTGCATTCCAATGTGAACGGTATCGGGTCCAATGTACTCCGCGCGCAGGTCATGAACCCCAAGCACTCCTTTTACTGAGCGAGCCACACTTTCAATATTTGCCAGATATTCAGGTCCCGGTGAGCGCCCGAGCAGGAAGCTCAGGTTCTCCCTGAATAATCCCACAGCATTAATAGCGATTATGGTTGCCACGATAATTGCTGCAATCGGGTCTGCGATAGAATCACCGCGCATGATGAACAAGGTGCCAACGAGCGCGGCAAGCAAGCCAGCTTCGTCGTTGAACAATTCCATCAATTGCGCTTTTGCGGCGGCGCCCCGCTTCTTTTGCCTGAGCATGTTGATAAGCGGGATAGCAGCGATGAACATCGAGACAACGAGCACTCCAATCGCCAGCGGCAGGTTCTGATAAGCAGCATCCTCCGGCTTAAAGAGCCTTGGGATTGCTTCCTCGTACAGCTTGAAACTTGTAAACGAGATGAAGAGCGTTGCAGCCACAAGCGCTGCTACGTTCTGCGCCCTGCCGTAGCCGAACATGTGTACCTCGTCGGCTTCTTTTCGCGACCAGATTAATGCTACAAGAAGAAAACCTGAAACGAATATGTCGCTGAGGGTGTGCAGCGCTTCGGCAAAGAGCGCCATAACGCCGGTCATAAAGTAAACAGCAAGCTTCAGGGAAAAGATAACGAAGTAGCTTCCCAGCACTATCTTGAGGGCGCGCACATCGCTTTCGTGAGATGCGCCTGCTCCGGTTTCCATTTTCTCATCTTTTCTTCTCTGAAACGATTATTACATCGTAAAAGCCGGGTTGGGGATGTCCTTCCAGCAAAGGCTCCACTTTTTCCCATGCTTTTTGCCGTTCTTTGCTCAGATGCATAGCCATGAAACTGTCCTCGCTTTCATGTTCCACTATGGCGGCGTAATTGCCTCCTTTTGTGGGCTTCAATAACCTCCTCGAAATGAAGCCGTCAAATTTCTCATATACGCTATTTGACCACTCAAACCATTTCTTGAATTCTCCATCCTTTCCTTTCTTGATTGGCGGGAATTCAACTATATTTACGAACGTAATATCACCTCTAAACAAATTAATCCCTAACTCCGCCGTTTCATGAACAGAGCGGCAACGCCCGCAGCCAGGGCAATCACGGCGATAACCAGAGCCCAGTAAGCAACGGATTTTGTCTCCTGTCCCGTCTCTTTTGCGGCAGCTTCCGCTCTCATTCTACCAGCCCCGTCCTTTATCTTCTGCAGCGACTCCTTCATAGCAGCCCACCCATACCAGTGCATGTAGTCGGGATTGGAATGGAAAGCTCCCTGGAAAGCCCTCATGCGGTATTCCATGAACATGACGTACAGTTCCTCCTCCACATCGCTCTTTGCTTCGTAGAACTGCAATATGTCGGGAGCGTACTTCCATCCCTCCGGCTTCCTCAGCAGTCCATCATCATAAAGCCCTTTCACTGTCCGGATTGCTTCAGCCATCATCTTATCAGATTCGCGGACGATATTATCGCTGGCGGTCATTTGCCCGGCAACATAGTTTGCGGAATGGCAGTTGGCGCAGATGGCTTCCATCTTTGTGCGCTGGGTCTGGAACTCCTCCTTTGTAAGACGGGCTACCTTTGCAACCTTCACAGCCTCCAGCCTTTCTGTGCCATCGCCCTTCTCATTCAATACACCGAGGGCTTTCAGGATTTCAACACGGTCAGCCCACCACTGCTGGTCGTCCTCAGGCACGCGAAGTGCAAGGAAACCCCATGCAGTCATCACTCCATGGTCGCCCTGTGACATATGGCATGTCTGGCATATTGGGGCGCGCCCGGTATCCCTTTCAATCTGCCAGATGGCGCCGTGTTTGGAGGTTTGCCACATTTCCCACTGGGGATGGTCAAAGCCCATGTGGCAGGTTGAGCAGGCTCTGGGGTCGAGCGCCTCGCTTTTATTGAAACTATGGCGGGTATGACAGGAATCGCAGCTTCCCGTGCCGTATCGGAAGGCAGGGGATTTCAGCTCCTCAGCAGGTTTTTCACCAATCTTGTGGCAGCCTGAGC
>JBAQYK010000346.1:0-6931 GCA_049299995.1 Candidatus Methanoperedens sp. | reverse complement strand
CTCCAAAGCTACGAGAAACGCTGGAAAAAAGAGTTTGATTTTTCAACCCTTAAAAGGCTTTCTGGATTATTATCAAACCAGGCGGTTTTAGAAGCATTTGTGCGTGAAATCAGGGACAACGGGAGATTTAATAAGCTTGTAGAGGATATTCTGACAAAAGAAAATAAGTTTCAGGTAAAAGACATATCATCCCTCATAAAAACAATGGTTTAGTTGATACATTATGATAGAAAACATCATCTGGCTGGCGCTTGGATTGCTTGTTGTATCCTCGGTTGTCCCGCAAGGGAGTAAACTCAAATTCACGATTGCCGGTATTGGCTGGATGTTTTTTTCGGTTCACTGGGTTTTACAGTGGCAACATTATTATGAACTGGAGGATTACGTGAATATTGCGTTAACCGTTCTCGCCGCTATTTTCTGTGTTTTTATTGGTTTTGTACTGGTACGGCAGGATAAAAACCTTGTCGGGAACATTAACGGTATAAGCACCCTCTCATCCATTTTTATGATGACAACGGCAGCCGCCATAGGCGGACTTTCGTATTTTGTCTTTTCGGAAATCCCGGCAATGAATACGTGGCTAATCTCGACAGTGACAGACCAGACCATCTGGCTTGCTTCGGTTTTTGGTGTTACGATAACAAGGCTTGACTGGAACCTTATTGCTGTCAATGGTTACAAAGTAGAGATAATCCTGGCATGTACTGCGATAGAAAGCATTGCATTGTTTATCGGGATAATAGCAAGCGCCAATGCGCCGTTTAAGCGCTTTGCATCTGCGTTCCTCATATCAGTGCCTGTAATATACGGCTTGAATCTGATACGAAATGTTTTCGTGGTTGATGCCTATGGAATGACCTGGTTTGGCGACCCTGAGACGAGTTTCTACATTGCGCATACGGTTATCGCAAAAATGGGTTCACTTGTCGCGTTATTCCTGATCGCATACGCTGTGTTGAAAATACTTCCTGAGATAATCGATATGATTGATGGGGTTTTGAACCTGGTATGGGGGATTTTCAAACATGCTGGCTAAGGGTTCGTTTTCCTGGATTGGCGGGATGCTGCTGTTCGCGGTTGTGACAGGTTATTTCTATTTCTCAAATATATTCTCAGGCGTTATTTCAATAATGTTCTTTATTTTATTCATTATAGGAGCCTGTTTGACGCTCTTTTTTTTCATGTTCTTCCGCGACCCCGAGCGCTCACCGCAAGGGGATGAGGACGACGCAGTTTCTCCGGCAGACGGCAGGGTGATATCCATACTGGACAGGACTATCTGCATTTTCATGAACATCCATGATGTCCACGTGAACCGCGCCCCTCTTGCAGGCACGGTCAAGCATATCGATTATAAGCCCGGCGGTTATATACCTGCATTTAACAAGGATTCTGATGTGAACGAGAGAAACCACGTTGTGATAAATACAGGCACAGGGATTCTTGAGTTGACACAGATAGCAGGCGTCCTGACGCGGCGCATCGTCTCGTACATTAGCGAGGGGAGCCGTGTGAAGAGAGGGGAGCGCATCGGCATGATTCGCTTTGGTTCGCGTGTGGATGTGATAATACCGGAAGGGTACGGGTTTACGGTCAGGTTGAATGACAAGGTGAAGGCGGGAGAGACCATAATCGCAATGAGAAAGGATTAAGGAGATAAAAATGGGACAAAACATCCTGAAACTTATTAAACCGGCTGATATTATTACGCTTATCAATGCACTTCTGGGTTTTGCCTCGATAATAATGACGGTAAGAGGACAGGTTGAAAGCGCGCTTGTGCTGATTCTCATTGCCGTAATAGCAGATGGGGCAGACGGCGCTGTGGCGCGTTACACTGGATACGGGGTTCTTGGCGCAAATCTTGATTCACTTGCGGATGTGATAGCTTTTGGGGTTGCGCCAACCGTCATAGCGTTTGTTATCCTGGATATCGGATATTTTTCATGGGTTTTTGCAGGTCTTTTCCTTGTAAGCGGGATACTGCGCCTTGCCAGGTTCAATGTCGCCGGGAAAAAGGACGGGTTTGAGGGGATTCCCATAACAGCAGGGGGGTTTATTGCGGCTCTGTTTATTCTCATCAGGGATTATATTCCGTTTTTCGTTTATACGTTTGCGGCTCTTCTTATTATCCTGTCCCTGCTAATGGTAAGCACGATAGATTATCCAAAATTGAAGCAGCCTGTTATCCTGGCGCCGATGGCGCTGGTGCTTGTTTTTGATATAGCTGTTTTTTACATGGGGTATCCTGATATGGTACAAAAAGCGTCGTTGCTCCTGTTCATCATGATTTTCGCTTATGTTTTAAGTCCGCTTGGAAGGAGATTTTATGTCAGAAGTTAATGAACGCGATATAGCAGTGTTTGAAGCCGGAATCAAACTCGGCGCGCTGTACCACCAGTTTGCGGGAACGCCGATAAGTGTCGATACAGTCGATGGTCTTGAGAGAATTATTGAGGATAGCGTCGGGGTCCAGCCTCATGTCAGGAGCGTGAGTGTTTCGATTGACCGCGAGATGGTTGAAAAAAAGCAGAATCCTAAGTTTAAGTACTGTGAGCTGGAAGGGCGAATGCTGCATGTGAGTTTGCAGGTGCTTTACAAGAGCACTATAGCGCATGTGGAACTGGCGTATGATGCTGAAAAGGATTATCCGATGATGAGTATTAAGAAGATTGAAGAGATGTAAAAGTGGGGATTCCAGAATCATAGCGAAAAACAATTATATAAGTAAAGGAAAACATCAGAGGGAGGTTATTATGCCTGTAATTCGAAATAAACTAAACCAGAGGATAGTAGTTAATTTAAATGGCGGTAAAAACATTGACCTTTTGGCGAAAGGCACTGCTGATATTTCAGAGAGAGAACTTTCATCCCCGCATCTCCAGACCCTTATTGCAAAGGGCGATATTATTGTGAATCAAAAACAAGCTGTCGCCAAAGAAACGAAAATTACTGGTAATATCAAAATAAGAAAGATGCCCAGAGCACCATAAGATGGTGCAAAGCGTAAGGAACGTCCTGCATTATTTCATCCTCTCATAAACAACCGCAAGCACCGCGTCCACTATTATCGGAATGGTTATGGAAAATTATGCAGAAATGAGCAAGCAAAACATAAAAGTGTTCAAGAACGATTAAGTCTCAATGATGCTTACCTTTCGCGTAGTCCTTGTCGAACCCTTATACAGCGGGAATGTCGGCTCGGTAGCCAGAGTAATGAAGAATTTCGGATTCAGCGAGCTTGTGCTCCTGAACCCCTGCGAGCTTGACATGCCTGCCCGCGTGATGTCGGTGCATGCGTATGAAATAATAGAGAATGCAAGAATTGAATTTTCCTTTAAAGATGCGCTGGCAGGCTCAAATATCATCGTGGGAATGACAGGACTTCACGGGAAAACTGATAATAAGCACTTCCGAATGCCTGCTTACAGCCCCAAAAAATTAAAAGATAAACTATCAGGAAAAAGCGGGGTAGTCTCGCTCGTCTTCGGAAGGGAGGACGCCGGTCTTAGTAATGAGGAGCTTGAGATGTGCGATATCGTTGTGAATATCCCCACAAGCCCCGAATATCCGAGCATGAATCTGTCCCATGCGGTGGCAGTTGTGCTTTACGAATTAAGCGATATCGAGGGCGGAGAAAGGTATCTTGCAGACCATTCTGATGTCGAGCTTTTATACGAGCACATTGATGAAGTCCTCGATGATATAGAGTATAAGGAACATAAAGAGGACAAGACAAAACTTATGCTTCAGAGAATATTAGGACGGGCTGAGTTGACAGGGCGCGAAGTCCAGACCCTGCGCGGGGTGCTGCGCCGCATTCAGTGGAAATTGAGAACAGGTGAATATGCAAAACCCGATTAAATTCATTCTCGACTGCTTTTTCGGCACAAAACCAAGAATAGCAGAAAGCCAACCCATTTTTCCTTCCGACCTTAAAGGCGACCTCAAGCGGGGCGAGTTCGTGCCTTATTTCATTGTGGCATCCATAGAAGTGGGAAATACTACCACCAAATGCATCCTGACAGCCACGAACATGAAGGACGGGCGCACGCGGCTTTTGAACAAGACTGTGAAAATGACACGGGATGTGAGGAAACCCAAACCGAATGAGAGGATTTTTGGCACAACCTTGAGCGGTGTGTCACTGACGCGGGAATCGATTGCGGAATTGGTCCGCGATACACTTCTCGAATCGCATGACGCTGTAAATCTTGATATAACAACAGATCTTGATTTTGCGGTGAGGTCAACAGGCGTCGTGGCAGGATTCTCTTCCCCGCATGAAGTAGGGGAATTCATAAAAGCACTTGCAGACGGCTGTCTTATTGCAGGCATCCCCCCGAAAAAAATGGTGCCTGCCATGTCCATTGAGAACATACCCGTTAAGTTCAAAGACCACACCCTTATTGATAAGATTGTATTCACCGGCGCAGTGGGAGGCGTGCTCCCGCCTGTAGGCTCCACAGGTGTGGAAATCGTGGCAAACGAAATGGAAGGAGAACTTTCAACAGCCGGAATCAAAGAAGGAGCGAAATGGGCAGGTATGGATTTCAGGAATCCTGTTTTTTCCATGGATTTCGGGACTACGCTGAAAGGGCGGATTACCAATGGCGATATACCGTATGCCCGGACTATCGCAAACCTTTGCGGTTATGCAGGCGCGATTCCTGATGCCGTGATAAAAGGCACGGGTCTTGTGGATAAAAGATACGGCGCAGCGCTTGATCTATTTCATGACACCAAAGAACGAATGGTATGGCTTACAAAAGGCGGTGTCATTAAAAAATACGCGGAGGATATTCATGCGCTGATAACCATTGAAGTTGTGCCTGAGGACAGGGACAGGTACGGAAGCGTGCCGGTTGACCCTGCCGCTGCAAAAGAAATAGGCGTTATACTTATCGGATGCGATGTGGGCGTGAACGGAAGCCTTATGCCCGAACTGACAGATATTGGCGCGGAAATATACTCAAAGCATGGATTAAAAACTATGTTCGCTACTCTTGATCTTGTCTCGGCAATGATGGTTGAGCGTTTCGTGAAACTTGGCATGGATAATAACCTCATTACAGAAAAAACATCCATAGGATTAACAGGAAGAGCTGCAATCACTGGCTGCAAACCTCACCTTATCCTGAAAAGCATAGAAAAACTCGGGATTTTCAAAGAACCCAAAGACCACGTGGTGTTCGTTGACGACGGGCTGGCGCGGGGCGCGGCTGTCATGGCGCGCTGCATGAACTCGATGGGTGTACCGAAAAACCCAATCGGGGGGATACGCGGCGGCGGGTGCGTCCTGAACCAGCGCATCGAATATTATAAGAAATCAAAGGAGAGGAATACGATATGAAGGCGCTTCTATTGATGGGATGCCCCGAACTGCCAGTGCAGACGGCAGCGGCGCTGTATATCGCCAACAAATTGAACCTCGAAGGTTTTGAGGTGACAGCGGCGGGCAACAAAGCTGCTATCAGCCTCCTCCTGAATTCAGACCCTGAAAAGCATTACATCAAGAAGGTAATGGACAGCGACAGGTGCATCGGCGCTCTTGCCGAGAAGAAATTGGACTTCGACCTGTGTTTTGTGTTCATTCACAGCGACAGCGGCATATCGTATCTTGCCACCGTGAAATCACTATCGAAAGCAAAGACTGTGGCGGTCATCTTCGGGAAGGAAATCGAGCCGCTCATCGAAGCCAGCGGGGATTCCATTATAATAGCGGCGAAGGCTGTGCATAACCCCACGCCTCTCCGGGCGCAAATCGACGGGGTGAGGTCATGGGCTGCATTGACGAGATGAATTATGAGATACTGCTGCCCAATAGCTCTTTCAAGGAGTGCGCGGAGTACATAACGAAGAATTTCAAGGAGATTTATTATGTCGAAGCGGGTTTTAAGATTTTTGATGGTTATTTGATTGGGGTGCCGCCGATTCCGATTGCGGTGGATGGGGATTTTATCATCATGCCGTATGTGAAGCCCTGCCACGGATGCTTTGTGTTGCGGATTCCGGGGAAAGAGGAAGCGGGGAGGTTGAGGAAGGGGAAGTGAGGAGATAGCTGGTGCAATCGTTGAGGGCTGTGATAATTATGAGAATCCATCAGTGCTTTCAAAAGGCGATTACAAAGAAAAAAATTGTTTTTGAGCATCGGTAGCGTTAATCTCACCATCAAGGACTTGCTTAATTATATTAAATAATTGTTCAGTCGTTATTAGTTTTACATTATTTACTTTTGCAGTATCAATTACATTCTTCGGAAAGGGTTTATCTCGATCTGTTGGAAGATGATTAGCATAATGGTTCATAATAAAAATACCCTTACAATCCTTTTTGAATAATTTTTTTCTACTCTCCATTCTTGTGATTAACTTGCTCAATTCTGTAAAACTTGCTGCATGTTCTAATCCACTTTTAATTTCAAGCATGTATTCTTCGTTTTTATAATTAAGAATGCCATCATCATCCGCTTTTGTTGGCGATGAAGGTTGTAGTCCAATTAACTTCAAAGATGCGTGTACGACCACCTCCAATTCCGTTCCCACTTGCCATAATAATTGTTTGTAAAATTCTATTCTTTCAGAATCATTTAGTTTTTGTGCAATTAATGATTCAATTTTTTGTTTATCTTCAAAAAGTTTTTTTATGTCGTTACCTATTATGGATAATTTTTTAGTCTGAATATCATCACACCATGTAGGTTTTTGTCTTGAAAAACTAAGGTTATATATATTTTTTAATATAGATATTATGCCATTGCCAGAATTATCTTTCAAAGTATGAAGTATGTATAATTTCCCTTTGTATGTTTCTTCAACATAATCCATTTTTAAACCCATTGCCGCTACTGCAAGACTTTTAGTATTAATTCTTCTAAAATTGCTAATTTCAACGCCAAGAATTCTGCCCGCAGTATTAACCGCAAGTT
>JBAQYK010000345.1:0-6012 GCA_049299995.1 Candidatus Methanoperedens sp. | reverse complement strand
TCCCAGATGCTTATTTTCTGTTTTGTAAGGGCGCGCTTGTCCTTGGTGCCTGCCCAGCCGAACCTCTGCTGGCTGAGCCTCAGGGTTCGGGCAAGGTCGCGCACAAGATGGTGTGTGTCCCAGTTTTTTTTTGTGAGTTCCACAATCAGATACTTCCCGTTCGTTGTTTCAACCCTGTTTGTGAGTTCCTCAACGCAGAAATCCTCTGTTTGCTGTCTTATACGCCCCCCGAGCCCGGGATTCATCGTATAATACAGGCTGATTCCAATGATATTATCCGATGGAATAATTGCGACCCCCATAAAAATGGATTGGATTAAGCATTTCAAAGTGCATTATATATACAAGATTAATATAACCCTATGCGTTTTTAGACGTTTGTAATTAACAGGTGAATTGATTGATAATCATCCGAAAATTCCAGCCGCCCGATTTCCAGTGGGTCATTGATATTGAAAGGAAGGTATTCGACGAGCATGACCCCTATCTTTACATGCAGTTCTATGAGATGTACCCTGAAACTTTTCTCGTGGCTGAAATAAACGGCATTGTGGTGGGCTACGCGGCAGGTTTCCTGGCTTCTCTGGGCGTGGGTCGCATATTTTCGCTTGCTGTGCATCCGGCATACCGGAGCCGCAGGGTGGGCAGCAACCTTTTAAAAGAGATAATCAATATCTTCCGTAAACTGGGAGCTTTTGAAATTATCCTCGAGGTTCGTTCAAGCAACGTCAGGGCTAAAAGATTCTATGAAAGGCATGGGTTTTCACAGAGCGGAATTGCAGAAAAATACTACTTCGATGCTGAAGATGCCTGCCTGATGAAACTTGAATTGCACTGCGGCGTTCATTAGATTATCTTATAGGAGTAAACCCTCTGCGGCGCTGGTAATCTTATTGCCGGCTCCAGATGTTAATACACTTCCTCGTGTGTTCCCAAATCTATCAGTAAGACTTTCTTTTTTGGTTTATCTATGAAATTAAATATCAACCTGTGTTCATAATTTATCCGTATCGACCATAATCCTTTCAAGACACCGCTCAGAGAATGCGTTCTTAAAGAAGGATGAAACGGATTGGTTACGAATAATTCCATTCTGCTCTTGAATTGATCCACTAAATCCGGATGTTTCCGGCTCCACTTTTTATATATTCGCTTAAACTTCTCATCCCAAACGAGTTCAATCATTCAAGTCTTTCCACAAATCGCTGAACTTGCCGCTCTTTGCGTTCCCCGCTTTATATGCCGTGACAGCTTCTTTCGCCCTTTTTGATATTTTTGCTCTTTTCAAATCAACCAGTCTCTTGGAAATAATGTTTACCAGGTACTCCCGGTCATCTATGCCGAAATGTTCCGTTTCTTCAAGGACTTCGTTGATGGTGACCATTTTGCTTCTCATTTTTATCACTATGTCTTCTTATTAATTTAAAACCTTAAAAATATAGCAGGTATATGCCTGTGCGGAAAATTGGAAGAGACATCAATAGGTGCTTTTCTTCCCCACGTTTTTCAAAAAGCCAATCCATCTCCGGGCATCATCCACTTTGCGCTTTATTTCATCGCTGGATTCTTTCAATTTCACCTTTCCAGCCTCGCATTCCCTTAAATCCATAATCGCGCGGATGAGACTTGCAGACTCATCGTACAATTTTTTTGCCTCGTCGCGTGTGAGATTGGCTTTACGAAGCGCATCCTCATCATGTTTCTCTTTTGATTCCAGAGTATGAACCAGCTCCATAAGCCGGGTTTTTTCCTCGTCTGAAAGCTCTTTTTTATGTATGCACCGCCAGATTAATTCGTTAAGTTTAATGTTTTTACCGTTCACCTCGACTTCATCAGGAATCTTCTCGCCTACCCATACAAGGAACCGATGCAGCCCGTTAAGTAAGTGCTCCCGTTCTTCCGGGGAAATGTAATCATCCAGATTTTTAGGTTCTTCCTGATTCATTCTTAAGTTTAAGCCGATAGTTCTTCTATGTATCTTTCCGCAGACACAGCCGCTATCGCCCCGTCGCCCACCGCCGTTGCTATCTGGCGCAGCGGCGTGACCCTGCAATCGCCAGCCACGAAAATACCCCTGGCAGATGTCTCCATTTTATCGTTTGCGATTATAAACCCCCATTCGTCTTTTTTCACGTTTGCAAAAGCTGTGTTGGGAATAAGCCCCACATAGATGAAAATCCCGTCTGTTTTTATTTCAGAGATTGCATTTGTCTTCACGTTCCTGACAATCACTTTCTCGACAACGTTCTTACCTGCAATTTCTTCGACAACCGAATCCCAGACAAAACTTATCTTCGGATTTGCAAAAGCATGCTCCTGGTTAATCTTCTCGGCGCGAAGCTTATCCCTGCGATGTACAACATATACCTTCTTTGCCATCCTGGTCAGGAAAATAGCTTCAGTGATGGCAGAATCCCCTCCCCCTACAACCACTACCACCTTATCCCTGAAAAAAAAACCGTCGCAAGTGGCGCAATAAGAAACGCCCTTGCCTGTAAACCCAAGTTCGCCCTTTGCGCCCAGCTTCCTGGGCGTGGTGCCTGTCGCTATTATTACAGCCTTTGCCTCGATGTCGCCTTCCGTTGTTTTCACCGTTTTTGTCTTTCCTTTATCCTCAATCCCGCTGACCTCTGCCATGCTTCTTGTTTCAAGCCCGAATTTCCGCGCATGCTCTTCGAATTTGATTGCAAGGTCTGCGCCTGATATCTCAAGGAACCCCGGGAAGTTCTCCACAAGGTCTGTAACAATTATCTGCCCTCCGATTCCTATCTTTTCAAGGAGGACTGCTTTTAGCATTGCTCTTTTAGTATATATCCCGGCTGTGAGACCGGCAGGTCCGCCTCCTATTATAACCACATCATACGCCATAATTTTTCATCCTTTAATTTTGATTTCCTGGGTATATGACGTTGAATTTACTTAATAGCCTTTTCTAAAATCACATGGGTTTGGACTGAAATGCAATCGTCTCCGGATGCAGTTAAACCAGGTTAAGGGTTATAGTCCTACCTTCAAGGACATCCTTTTCGTTAACATCGATTTGCTTTGAGACGTTGCCAAAGGTTACTGTATATGGTCCTTCTGGTCTGGTGTCAAACTGCGTTTCTCCCGGGATTGGACCGAGCGTTGAGTATGGAACTGTAAATGCATAAGTTCCGTTAGAGGTTGTGGTCTGTGAATATTGAACGGTCCTTTCGATGTTTGTTTTAATCGTGTTTGTCAGTGTAATTGCCGTATCTTGCGGCGCGCGTCCTTCGATTTTTGCGCCTTTTACGTATTCGAATATCTTGGCGTACCCGGAGTCTTCAACAGGCAGATTACCGCCGTATAAGATATTGTAAACATTCTTAAACCACTTCTCTGAATTACCGCCCTGCGTATATGGGTTGGGCGTGGATTCATGCACAAGTCTGTAATTACGCAAACCATTTGTATCAAATATATGGAGCTTTGCCTCAATGGTATCGTAATATTTTATTGCGGGTACAACCTGTACTCCCTGCGAAGTTTGAATCTGTTTATAATATCCTTGATTGGTAAGGTCCCATTCAGCAAAAACGGTAAGAATGGCATATGCCATGTATGCATTGCTTACAACATATCTCGTCCCCCGCTTCCCATCGATACCCAGCTTTTCAAGGACAGCGTTCGCCTCATCCTCCGTTGGCGCAATCAGGAAAGTAGACGCACCGGGCAGATGCTCCTCCCCTCCGCCAATTCCTGCCTGGAATGGGTTTGCATTGGGAATCCTGTGCCCCCAATATGTGATAATATGTCCGTAATCCCACCAGCTCATTACTGCGTAATCATTCTTGGAATAATTATACGGCTCACTGCTTTTCGGTCTTTCGTATATTGAATAATATGGTAGCTCCGGAACAGGCGTATTGTACCTCATCCATGTGAGTGCATCATGCCATTCATAATACCCCCCTGAAATAGCACCCCACTGGGCAGAGTCCATCGTTGCCCTGTAAGGAGAAGCCTCTGATGGTAAAAACGCAATAACCGTGATGACAAGAACTAAGGAAAGGATGTGTTGAATCCTGGTTTTTTTCAAACATTCGATAACATCATTTGAGTTAAAAAGTTTCCAATCACCAAAGTCCAGAACTTTGGAGCCTAACATTCCCATAAGAATTGACACGTTCACAACATAGTAATACGCAAAACGGTTCTCTGCCAGCATTATGGCAAGAACAAATAAACTCCAGACTGCCACCAATGTATATTCTGCATTGGATTTTTTTATAATATAATAACAGAGTATCACAATTGCAATATATGCGAGATAGTAATTATAACCGAAATTTCCCATGATCATCTCAGGAGTGATAGGGGAGCCTTCTGCGATTGTTAATCCTCCACCGGTTCTTCCCTTAAATATGAAATCGATCTGTCCTATTGTAGCACCGTATAAATCAGGTAACAGGATTCTAATAGCTATTAACCCAGCCAATATTGTGCCACCTACAAATAATAAATAATGAGTTCCCCCGTATTTGCGTTTGTTCATTTCCCTGGAAACAATGCTCAGGAAAGCAAACACTGCGACACTCCCGCCTGTCACAACCAGATGAAGATAAGAATAAACTATTGAATGATACCCGTTTATTGGATTAACATAAGGTATGACCATTATCATACCGACTAAATAGGCTATTATACCCACAATACCAAGATATTCTGTAGATTGCCCTCTAAAATGATCAATAATATACTGGACAACAATAAATATACCAAAAACCACTGCAAAAAATACGCCGCTTGTCCAGACGAGAAGATAGGCACCAAATGAAATGCCGGCAAAAAGGGAATACATTATTGGTATCTTCAGCGCGTTCCAGTCTTTGTTCAGCCAGTGGTCAAATGTGATGTTTTCCGCTTTTTTTATGGCTATGATGAAAAACATCATCATAAGCGTTAAATAAAAAACCTCTGCCACATGGTTGTCGGTGAATCCAAGCACTGACCTTGAAAGGAATTGTCCTGGAAGTATAGCTATTAAAAATGCCCCCAATAATCCGGCTTTTTCATCCACCAATTCTTTTCCGATAAAATACACCGGAAAAACAAGTAGTGCGCCCATTACAGCAGGATAGAACGCCCCTATTGTATCGATGGTGGACTGGGACGGCATTCCGTGGTTTACAATCAAGCCTGCAACTATGGCAAGAAAAGCAATCGTCTGGTCGAATAATGGGCCCCAATGCAGTGGGTTTCCGCTAGGATAAGCCGTAAATGCATCAAAAAAAATTCTGTGAGGGAAAAATTGAATGGTGTTTTCAACCAATCTCATGTGGAAAACAGAGTCATCCATTGCAAAACCAACGATTCCATTGCGAAAGACATTATTGATAGGAGTAATTCCCCTGATATAAAATGAAAACAGGAATATTGCAATTACTATAATATACGAAAGGTATGAGGTGCTAAAAAACGTTCCATTTTCTTTCTCAGCATCATTGTTTTTATTTTTTTCAGGTTTTTCCTTATACTGCTTCTTGGATTTTACTTTAGCCAATGTGCACCTCAGTTGGTTGGTTATAAGTGGATGTCACGACTAATAAAGATTATGGAAATGGGCTCCACAATTTATGATGCTGTGTATATAAAAACAGGTCTTTGTATTTTGTATACAATTTGCCTTATGCCGGTAAATGACAATCGCTATCTTTTTCATCAAAAAACCCTTTTAAGCATCAATGATTCAAATCCTCGAAGGTACGATATTCATCGACGACAAGGAAAAATTCCTGCATAAGCTCAACAAAATAAGCAAAGATAAGGGCGTAGTCATACAGGCTTTCGATGCCGATAAGCTGGCGGGTGAGGAACACATAAGATTCGCAGTTGGAAAAGCGATGAACTCATTCAAAGCAGGCAGGAATATCGCAAACGACCTCACCAAGGAAATAATGCTTTATGCAGCAGGCACCCGCCAGATAAACAGGGCGATGAAGCTTGGCGTGCACAATGGGGAAAATAATATTGTTCTTGTGGCAATCGGTG
>JBAQYK010000344.1:0-3607 GCA_049299995.1 Candidatus Methanoperedens sp. | reverse complement strand
CCGCGGACGAAATCGAAGGCGCATGTATAATTGCCGTATCGATACCCATGTCTTTTGCACGCAGGCGCAGGTCTATGTGTGTGGTGGCGACCATGGCATCCCCGCCGCTTAAGAATACCACGTTCTTTTCTTTTGCCTGTGACAGCCATGAAGGATTCTGTTCAACTTCTTCTCTTGTAAGGAGAATTACTTTCCTGCCATAAAAAGTTTCAATATTTTCCATGGCTGCGCCCATAAGATGTGATGTATAGAATTCAGCATACACGATATCGGCTTTCCTTACAGCTTCCAGTCCTTTTACCGTTATGTCTTTTTCATCGTATAGTCCAAGTCCGATAAACGTAAGCATGTTTCAATATATGACATCAGTATTTGTAAGCCTTGCCATGCAAAGCTATAAACTTCAGGTACGCTTAGATAAAGTTATGAAACTAAACCAGGCAAAATTAAAAGGGTTGGGTCTTGCAGCCGGTATTATTCTGGGCTATGTTACAATCCTGACAGGATTCGTGATTACTATTTTACTGCTTGAAACAATTTTTTCAGAAGTTTAACAAATTTACTATTTACAGTATTAATATGGAATCCCTGTGCATAATAGTCCCTAAAAAAAATGGCGAAAAGACAAGACAAAAACTCATCGAGCTTGGCGCCATTGATAAGAACCTGAAGATAAAATCCGATGATGAATACCTTTTTATTCCTGTCATCACCCGGATTGAAGGATTCGGGAAGCTCAGTATTTCGGATTTTGAAATACTGAAAAAAGAAGAAACCTTATCCGATGTTGTCGGGTATTCCCCTGCATTTGAGATTGTGGGAGACATCGCTATTATAGACCAGTATGAGAGCGATACGCAGCAGATTGCGGATGTCATGATACAAAATAAAAAAATAAAAACAGTCTTACAGGCTGCAAGTTCTGTCACCGGAGAATACAGGACGCGTGAGCTTACATTCCTTGCCGGGGAAAAAAAGACAGAAACACTGTACAGGGAGAATGGGTGCAGGTACTTGCTTGATGTTGCAAAAGTATATTTTACCCCGCGGCTGGCAACCGAGAGAATGAGGATTGCAGACCAGGTAAAAGACGGGGATAATGTTGTGGATATGTTCGCTGGCGTGGGACCTTTCAGTGTCCTGATTGCGAAAAAATTCCCAGGCGCGCATGTGATAGCGATGGATAAGAATCCTGATGCCATAAAATACCTGCGCGAAAACGTGAGGCTTAATAAAGTAAAAAATGTTGAGATAAGAGAAGGCGATTCAAGAGACGAAATTAAGGGGATTTCGGATGCTTGCCACGTTATTATGAACCTCCCGCACAGCGGCTTGGAGTTTCTTGAAGTGGCTTTTGGCGCAATAAAAAAAGGCGGAGTCATTCATTTGTACGCTATTGCACATGATGATGATTTATTTGGGGGGCTATGGCGAAAAATCGAAGAAAGCGCACGCCTGGCTGATGTCAGTGTAATTCCTCTTAACAGGAGGATTGTAAGACCTTACGCGCCGTACCAGTATAATGTCTGTATTGATTTTCAAGTGACCTGATTAGGGTTCGCAGTGCGTTGTACCATCACAAGTTATATAATATACAATCTCCATTATGGTTTGCCTTCGCTATTATAGAATAAGAATAAATATAAAATAATAATAATTGGAGAAATTTAAATGGCAAGAATGCATACACGCAGGAAAGGGCAGGCTGGTTCCAAGAAACCCCTTCGGACTGAACCGCCCAAGTGGTCGAATACAAATAAAGAAGAAATTGAGAATACAATACAGCAGCTTGCAACACAGGGTAAAAGCTCAAGCGAGGTCGGCATGATTTTAAGAGACCGCTATGGCGTCCCTGATGTTACGCTTGTGACTGGTAAGAAGATTGTCACTATCATGAAGGAAAAGAATGTCGCGCCAAAAGTCCCGGAAGACATTTATAACCTGATAGTAGATGTCCTTGAACTTAAGAAACACATCGATAAGAACAAAAAGGACGTACATAACAAGCGCGCTCTCAATAATAAGGTGTCCAAGATAAGGCGGCTTGAAAAATATTATCGCCGTGAAGGCGTGCTTCCGCAGGACTGGAAATATTCTATCGAGAGAGCGGAGATGCTTATTTCAAGATAAGTCACGATGAATGATGAAAAGGAAAGCCTCGCTGAACTTGAGGCTTTGAGCAAGAGCGTAGCTGAAGCTGTAATAAAAAATGAATTTGCCCGGCTGGTTTCCCACAATGATGCCGATGGATTATCAGCAGCCGGCATCATGTGCAATGCGCTGTACAGGCGGGGGATACGTTTCCAGGTTACTATTGTAAGCCAGTTTGACAAAACCACAATCGAACTAATTGAAAAAACATCCCATGAGCCAGTCATCCTCTGCGATATGGGCAGCAGCCAGGTCGAACTTACTTCCATGCTCAAGGAAGCCATAATAATAGACCATCATAAACCCACCGGAAAATTAGAACACGCTCATTTTAACCCGCATCTTGTGGGGATTGACGGCTCGTCTTTTTTATGCGCTTCCTGCGGCGCTTATATGGTAGCGAGGCAGATGGGCGAGAACAGTGACCTTGCAGGGCTTGCGCTTGCTGGAGCGATAGGGGATAAGCAGGCTTTGAGCGGCGCAAATAAACTCATCCTGGATGAAGCTATTGAAAAAAAGGCTGTGACAGTTAAAAAAGGGCTACTGATGGGAGATGACACGATTGAAGAGTTACTGGAGTATGGAGCTGACCCTTATCTTGATATAACCGGCGATAAGGAGCAAGTCAAAGCATTTCTCGATAGCCTTGGTATAAAAGGACGGCTGGCTGGACTTCCTGATGAACAGTTGATAAGACTTACTTCAGCTTTAGTCCTGAAACTTGCAAAGCAAAACCCTGCTGCTGTAAATTCTTTGATTGGCGAAGTATATACCCTGAACAATGAGGTTGTGCCGAATATTTTTGATTTTGTGAATATCCTTAATGCCTGCGGGAAAGCGGAAAAGGCGGGTCTTGCCCTTGCGCTGTGTATGAGGGATGCTTCTGCGGCTGATGAAGCCCGGGCAATTACCCGGGAACACCAGCGCGTTTTAGTAAGCACAATTAAGAAAGCGCAGGCACAGGTTAAGCCGGCGCGGAATTTCAGGTATGTGCTTCTTGATGATTCAAGCGGCACAGGCATAATAGCAGGGACAATGACCCGTTACCTGTATCCGGATAAGCCTTTCATTACGTTGAATGAAGTAGAGGATATAATCAAGATTTCAGGAAGGGGGACAAGGAAATTAGTAAGTGCGGGGCTTGACCTTGCAGCAGCGATGCGCGAAGCGTCAGCCTCGGTCGGGGGTATTGGCGGCGGGCATGATGTGGCTGCCGGCGCGTCGATACCAAAAGGCACAGCTATGAAATTCATTGATACCGTGGATTTGATAATAGAGAAGCAGTTGAAAGGAAAGGCATGAGGATAAAAGGAAGATTGACTTTCAGGGGCGAGGGCGCTTCCGGGCTTGTGAATATTATTACCCAGTCGCTGGCGCCTGATAATGTTTCAGGGATGGAAACCATCGTTGATGGGTATTCAGTTACGGTAATGTTCGAAGGAGATAAGGTGGGTAC
>JBAQYK010000343.1:0-2315 GCA_049299995.1 Candidatus Methanoperedens sp. | reverse complement strand
ACCGAGAAAGGCACCATCAAATTCGAGTTATATGAAAAAGAAGCGCCTATAACCACAAAAAACTTCATAGAACTGGCACAGAAGGGGTTCTATGACGGGCTGACTTTCCACAGGGTCGAGCCGGGATTTGTCATCCAGGGCGGCGACCCGAAAGGAGTTGGGACAGGAGGTTCAGGAAAGACCATTCCTCTTGAAATAAATGCATCACTGACACATAAGAAAGGCGCAGTAGGCATGGCGCGCTCCAGTGACCCGAATAGCGCAAGCTCACAGTTCTACATTGTTCTTGATGATGCAACATTCCTGGATAAAAGCTATGCAGTGTTCGGTCAGGTTATAGAAGGACAGGATGTTGTTGAGAAAATCCAAAAAGGCGATAAGATGCTGAAGGTAACGATAGGGGAGAAATAACCCGTTCAATATTCGGAAATTTTCTTCTGGCTCACATTAAATTTCTCAACCATTTTTTTTGAAGTTTCCCACGAACTTCGCGCAAAATCAGGCAGCTTCCCATGTTCCCGAATCCAGTTTTCAAGGAATTTTATGGTCTTTGGGTCTGCCGGGTAACCGCTTCCGATTTCAACACCAATTGCTTTCTCCAAATTTTTCACCAGCGCGTCCCTTTGCACTTTTGCAAGTATTGAGGCGGCTGAAACAATCGGGTATTTCTTATCAGCCTCGTGTTCAGAGGTAATTTCTATTTCGTGGGAATATTTTTTCCTGATATTCTCACCGAAGCGCGCTGCAATAACATCCGCAGCATCCACAAAAGCGCGGTCGGGTTTGAGTTCATCAAGGACTTTCGCATAGCAGACCACCATTATTTCATTCATTGTCATGATTTTGCGAAGTTCATCTATCTGGGTTGGACTTACTTCCAGGATAAAATACTTATCAGCCAGCTTCTTTATCAAAATTGCAAGAGCCTCCCGCTTTTTTGCTGTCAGTTGCTTGGAATCTTTCACTCCGATTTTAGAAAGCGCATCCAGTTTTTTTTCATCCAGGAGAACTCCTGCAACGCACATGGGACCAAGCACTGGACCTTTCCCAGCTTCATCTATTCCGGCTATCATCAAATTGCCCAAGCTCTAAAACACCTTATCCGATGTTGTTATTTCCGTGCCAAAGATATTCTTCATGTATTTAAGGGACTGCTCGTATGATTCTTCGTCTATGGAAGCCGTGCAATCATGCGGCACAATTGTCCTGTAACCTGAGAAATAGGCGTCAGCAACATTATTCTGGACGCAGATGTCCGTACTCACGCCTGTAAAAACCAGGGTGCTGGCGCCCAGTTTTTTAAGAACCACGGGCAGTTCGGTATCCACGAATCCGCTGTACCATTTCTTTTCGAGAACCACATCATTCTTTTCCGGTTTGAGTTGGGGTATTATCTCTGAACCCTGTGTACCTTTCATGGCATGTTCTCCCCAGATTGCCAGCTCTTTGTCGTTTGGGGAATGGGCGTCACACAAATACACTATCGGGATACCCAGTTTTCGTGCTTTTTTTATGAGGGATGCGATATTCGGCACGATTTTTTGAGCGCGGGGGCTTCCCAGTTTCCCGGTGACGAAATCGTTAATCATATCCACGATTATGAGGGCTTTTTTCATGTACTTACCATCATGATTATAGTTAAGAACCTAATTTTTGATACTTATTTTATGAACACTTTGCGCTCTTGGCGTTCTTTGCGGTGTTTGTTTTTATTCACCGCAGAGGGCGCAAAGGACGCAAAGATAAGTTCGAAACATTCAGTTTTCAACTATAATGTTTGCATGCGTTTACTTAAGGCTTTGGTGTATCTTCATTCAGCGGCTACAGGTTCAACAACAGTCGCTGCCTGCTCCACCCTCGGTGGATTTTCCTGAATATCCGGTCTTTCCTTCCTGTAATCCTTCAGCCTCCTGATTATTACCTCGCCTAAGAACAAAATAAGCGCAGCAAGCAGGAAGGGCTCTTTCTGGCTCTTTGGTTCCTGTACAGTCCTGACCGCTTTTTCTTTGATGTCCAGAAGCAGCAGTCCTTCCACTTCACTCTCGTCATACACGCGCCCGCCGTATTTCGGGATTTCCTCATTAAGGTTATCATTAAAACCAACCTCCCTGTATTCAAGCGGATAATTTACGGCAATGCCGTAACCAGAAAGGTCGTGGAATTCCGTTTTCTCAAGGTTTATCGTGGCTTCGTATGTGGTCGGTCCTGTCCGTGTGAGGTCAAGCGCCGCGCCGTCAAGCTTTACCTGCGGCAGCGTGTTCGAGGTGACCACAACCCTGCCCGGCGTCCCTCCCCAGATGTCCTCTGCCTGTACC
>JBAQYK010000342.1:0-1574 GCA_049299995.1 Candidatus Methanoperedens sp. | reverse complement strand
AAAATACCTTTCCCAGAGAGGTATCCCGTTTTTCAAGCAAAGCGTAGAAGAGACAGAACGGGATGCAAAGGAAGCACAAACCTGGTTTTGAAATGCGGGTATTTGTTGATTCATCCACGCTTATCGCTCTTGTCAGGATAGGCAAACTGGACATGCTCAGGACAGTTTTTAAGGAGATATTTATTACCACAGCTATTAAGCAAGAGATTATGAAAGAAAAATCACCAGATGTAGAAGCTTTCAAGGAGGCAATTAATCAGTGGATTATGGTTATAGATTACAAAGGAAAAACGGCTGAACTGAAAAAATATGGATTGGATTCGGGAGAAGCGAGTTTGTTTCTTGCGGTAAAACCACACGATAGACTTATTCTTGATGAGGCAAACTCGAGAAGGTTTGCAGAGGCAAAGGGATTAAAATTCACCGGTTTAATAGGACTAATTGTTGCTGCGGCAAGAACCAGTAAATTAACGGGAGAAGAGGCTCTGGAAATTATCACTAAACTGGCAGCAGGGGACTTCAGGGTAAGCACAGAACTCTATCTTTGGGCACGGGAAGAAATAGAGCGTAATTGTTAAACATTACTTCTTTATCTTTTTCAACCCCTCTATCACAGCATCATATCTCTGGCATATCCTCCTGACAACATCCATCTCTGCATTTTTATGAGTAGGAATCAGTATATCAGCCCCGGTTCCAATTTCCTTGCCATCGCTGGAAATACCATAATCAGGCGCTATTTTCACGCCATCCGAAGAAATCCCCAGGCGCAGTTCATTGATTATGCGCGACACCATTTCAGTCTGCGGCGCTACTTTTGCCGTGATAAAATTGGCTTTTTCGATGTATTCATCCTTCAATCCAGAAATATATTCGATACTCTCCTTAACTTTTCTTTTGCTGCCGTATTCAGCAAGAATATTTATCGAATTTATCAGCTCATCAAATGTTGCGGCAGAAACCTCGATTATCCTGCCGTCAAAGTATTCGCCCGCCCGTTCTACATATCCTTTCGAAATCACAAGCACTCCCAGGTCCTGCACACGGTCACGCTGTTCGTCTGTGGGATTATAGGGGTTTACCACCTCATATTCCCCAATCCCGCAAAGCCCCATTAATGATTCGTACATCGCGCTGACCCCGATACCCTGTTTCCCGAGCCACTTGTCCAGCCCCATCTTCTGCTCCCGCGCAAGTTCTATAATCTTGCGTTTGATAGCATCAGGGTCAGTGGACTCAAGGTTGAAATACTCGGCAAACCTTGTTGTTGTCTGAAGAAGCCGCGTCCTGCCATGGGGCGCGGCAGACACCATACCGCTTTCCGCAAGTTCCCTGACATGGTCATATGCAGCCGCACCCCTGCGGTCTACAAGTTCAGCCACTGTAAGGGGTTGATGATACGCTATCATAGCCAGGGTACGCAGCACCGGTGACCGCAACTCTTTTGGCGCAAGCGACCTGACCTTCTCTGCATATTCGGGCTTGACCTGCATTACAAACCTGCCTTCAATCTCCCTTATCTCAATAGGGCTCCCTCGCTGCGTATATTCGTCCATCAACTGCTGTAGCAGCTC
>JBAQYK010000341.1:0-5054 GCA_049299995.1 Candidatus Methanoperedens sp. | reverse complement strand
TATGTCGGGTGTTCCTGTGATATTCTCAAAAATCTCCTTCATATTTTGCTGCAATGGCAGTGTAAGAAGCTCGTTGAGCATTTTTCCATAGGACTTGATCCACATATCGTATACTTCTTTATATTTTGCAGGATCTGCTTCGCCCTGGAGTACTTCGCGGGTCGCCCTGGAATTCCCATCTAATTCTGCGATCCATGAACTGTATATCTTATTCGATTCCTCTGCGCTAACCATGAGTTTCTCAAATGTTTCCTTATTGGATTCCAGGGTCGGGATTTGATAAAATTTACCGAAGCTGTTCTGGGAGGTTTTCACCCATTCACCATAAAATTCCTTATATGTTTCCGGTGCAGCATCCTTTGAGAGTTCGAACGCTTTCCCAAACAACGCTTCCGTGGATTCGAACCAGGGCTTGTATAGCTTTAAGTAGGAATCTTCCCACATTTTTGAAACTGCTGTGTAGCTGTCTTCGCATGTCTTATTACTATTCTTTTCTGCTTTGTGGATATCTTCTTTGTGGATATCTTTTCTTTCTTCAGATTTTCTTACCATATTATTCATCTCTTTTAATTTTTTATTTACTCTCCGTATTTAAATACGGGGTCTTTATTCCGGGGTCTTATTTTCTCTTCTCAACCAGTCCAGTGGGATTGAATTTCAACCCACCAACTTTTTGATGTCAAGCAAAGGTATGTGATATTCTTTAGATATCTCAAATTCAGCCTTGATAAGGGCTTCATTTTCGTTCATATCAGTGTGCATGAATGCCATCTTACTTTTTGAAATTGCTGTCAATACATCAAATATATCCATGTGTTAACAGCCTACGCCTGGGTTTGTCCCAGCATTTCCTCTAACATTTCGTCGGTATTTTGCAGGTATCTTGCTCTTTCCATGTTTATCTCATCAACAATCTTCCATGAAGACCAGTTATTGATGAGTGCTTTTTTGGGAAGATATCTCATGAAAACAGGAACAGATCCCATTGTCATCTCTATATCTTCAAGGGTCTCTTCATATAACATATTAAAGTTGATATTGGAATAGATATTATTTCCATTTCCAACATCAACGGTAATACCAGCAAACGGCCCTTCAGGATCAATTTGCTGGATGATAACCTCCGGTATACTTATTTCTTTAAATTCCATTATTTCACCTTTTAATTAGTCCCCTGAAGTAATTCAAGGGCCATATTCCTGAACCCAGTAGTCCCTATTGCTGCTAGGCTTTCTTTACAACCCCACAACCTTAACATATAGGGAAATTTACTAATGGTCACTCTCACGTATATAGTTATACTTTAATATATAATTTTTTTTGAATATTAATAATTAAATTTGAAAAAACAGAAGCGGGAAATTCCCGCTTAATCCATTCCGCCCATTCCACCACCCATGCCTCCGGGTGGCATGCCTCCAGAAGGTGAGGATTTGCTCGAAAGCACATCATCGATGCGCAGTATCATCGTAGCTGCCTCGGTAGCAGAATTGATAGCCTGAACCTTTACCCTGAGGGGTTCAACCACGCCTTCTTTCCACATGTCCACAACTTTTCCTGTGAACACATTAAGACCTGCGGTAATTTTGCCCTTCTCATGCTGACTTCGCATCTCCACAAGGATATCAATGGGGTCAAGACCTGCATTCTCAGCCAGGGTTCTGGGGATGATTTCAAGCGCCTCGGCAAATTTTGCCACAGCCAGCTGTTCCCTGCCTATTAATGTGGCTGAGTATTCCCGCAGGCGCAGAGCCAGTTCAACTTCAGGTGAGCCGCCACCTGCTACAAGTGTCTCATCCTCGATTGCAACCCCAACAACACGCAATGCGTCATGAAGCGCACGCTCGGCTTCATCCACAACGTGCTCGGTTCCTCCGCGAAGAATAATGGAGACTGCCTTGGGGTTATGGCATCCGGTAACATATGTCATCGCCTCCTCACCGATCTTTTTCTCTTCTACAAGATCCGCTTTCCCAAGATCAGATTCGCTGATTTCCTTTAGACCAGTCAGTATCTTTGCACCGGTTGCGCGTGCAAGTTTTTCCATGTCGCTTTTCTTTACGCGCCTTGCTGCGTATATGCCTGCTTTTGCAAGATAATGCTGTGCAATATCATCTATTCCCTTCTCGACAAAGACCACATTTGCGCCGCTATCGATCACTTTGCTGACCATGTCATGCAACATCTGTTCTTCCTGGTCAAGGAATAACTGGAGCTGGTCGGGTGATTTTATTGAGATCTCAGCCTTCACTTCCGTCTTTTTGATCTCGAGGGCCTCGGCAAGCAGAAGTATTCTGGCATCATGGACATTCTTGGGCATGTTGGTATGGACTCTTTCCTTAGCGATTACCATGCCTTCTATCAGCTCTGATGCTTCTACACTGCCACCCACTTTCTTCTCAATTTTGATATCTTCAATATCTGCTGAGTATTTGCCTTTCTCTTTATCAGCAACTGCTAATATGGCATTCACCGCAAGGTCGGCGAAAACATCCTTGGACGCTTCGGCTCCCTTTCCGGTAATCGCTGTCACGGCGATTTTCAATAATAAATCCTTATCTTCCAGGGTCACTGGTTTTGCAAGGGTTTTAAGGATTTCTCTTGCTTTTGCCGATGCAAGCCTGTATCCGCTGGCGATGACTGTGGGATGCACACCCTGTTCTAAGAGTTCTTCAGCATTCTTCAGGAATTCACCTGCAAGCACTGCTGCCGTTGTTGTGCCATCTCCGACCTCATCATCCTGGGTCTTTGCGACTTCCACGATCATCTTGGCTGCCGGATGCTCGATGTCCATTGCCTGGAGAATGGTCGCGCCATCATTCGTTATCACAATGTCACCGAGTGAATCTACGAGCATTTTATCCATACCCTTTGGTCCCAGGGTCGTCCTGACCGCCGCTGCTACGGCTTTTGCTGCCATTATATTATTATTCTGCGCGTCTCTTCCTTTTGTTCTCTGACTGCCTTCTCTTAGAATATAAATTTGCTGTCCTGCTAATTGTCCTGCCATAATATTCTCCGTTAAATTGTTGTTTTTCAATCAAATCCATAAAGGCATGCGTAAGTAAGTCTTTCAAAAATGCAAAGCTTTTTACGAAAAACCCCCGATTTAATATAGCCTTTGAATGTCGTAATCATATATAAGGCAGGGGTAAAATTTGGTATTAAATTTCGCATGATTTCGAACAATCAGTTACCTTTACATATAATTGAGACCTATATTACAATAATCATGAGGTATAATTGAATAGAAATATAAACAGTAATCAACAGCCTGAGGAATTTTCCAGAGTTCGCATTCCTCAAAAAAACGCGAACGAAATTCTGGGAACTGTTGAAAGTCTTTTGGGAGCAAATAAACTGCGCGTAAGGTGCATGGATGGCATAGTAAGGCTCACCCGCATTCCGGGTAAAATGAAAAAAAGGATATGGATCCGTGAAGGGGATGTAATTATTCTTGTTCCATGGTCTTTCCAGAATGAAAAGGCTGATATTATATGGAAATATAGCGCCCCTCAGGTCAACTGGCTTGAGCGCAAGGGGTTTTTGAAAAACTGATTTTCAGGTTTATTTTTTTTCATAATATGAGCAGGTTTCAGAACATCCGCATAGAGACATTTTTTTCCCCCCACAATTGGGAATATTTAAAAATCTTCCTTCCCCTTCTCCAATTCCAGTAATATCAGTCTTTAAATATCCAAAATCGCTGCAATCTTCTTTTAAAATCATTTTCTTACCTCTAAGGATGTAATCGTTTCGAAGCGGGATATAGTTATCATAGGTTTAATATTTCCCATAAAATCATGAGAACTATTGCAATCTCAAGCCAGAGAGCCAATTGCTCTGTAGAAAGTTCTCTTGCTGTTGAGTAGAGATTCTGGAGAGAATCAATCTTTTCCTGCACTAATTTTCCATAGTCCCGTACTTTGAGGGTATCCAGCATATTCTGATAGAAAGACTGGTAATACCAATCATTTGTAATCTTGTGAGGATTCATCAGGTCTTTAATATCATCAAGGATCACAAGCCCGATTTCAGTGACCATAAATAATGATTTTTCAAGTTTTCTTGGCGCCTGCGTAATGAAATAATATCTTGAGCTGTTAAGTTTTTTAATAGCGTCGAAGGCGTTGGATATTTCAACATCGATCTTCCTGTCATATATCTGGAACAAAAGCAAAAGCGATATGGCAAGTTCCAGTAATTCGCGCAGTTCATTGATGTAACCATCGCAACCAATAACAAAAGCACCCTCGGTCGTAGCAAGAAAAAGGTCTTCATCGTAATATGAGAGGTCGTTTGCGATCTTTTCCATGATTTCCTTGCTGTGAAGCGCGCGGATAGATGTCTCACCTGAAAGGAAACGTGTGATTATTTCTCCATATTGCTCTCTCAGGTTTTTCTGGTCGAGCTGGGGGGTAAAATCTTTAATTTTAAGAAATGTGAATTTTTTAATATCAGGATGATATGCAACCCTATTTATTGGATTGATTTTCTCACGTATTTCCTTTATTCTCTTATTTGCATATGACTGGTAGTCAAGTCCTTCCACGACAATCGTGTTTGAATGAAGAGCTGTCAGGATATCATTCAATGATATCTTATCCCGGATCTCTATTTCTGTCCGGAGTATTGATACCCCTGCGGCAAAAATATCATTATATATATCTGTATTGCAGGTAATTTTTTCATTGCCTGCAACAATAACAGCCACGCCTTCTGCTTTTTCAATTTCTATTGGTTTATTCCATCTTTCAGCAATTACTTCTGAACCAATCAACATCTTTAATTGGGTTTTATCCAGTTCTCCACCATGCCCGAAGGCTGCAAGTATCGTAAGCTTGCCATTGTGAATTGTGAAATCGCTGGTTGTATCCATATCAATATAAAATATGTTTTAAAAATATATAAAGTTACATCCCTGCCGGGCTTTGGGACAAAATTGTCTTAACCCCACACCCGGATATCTATATTTTCAAGATACTTGAGATAACACAACCTCTTCAAGTCATAATCGCAAACCCTGGTAAAAGCTTCTTGCTTTTTTCTATTAC
>JBAQYK010000340.1:0-6385 GCA_049299995.1 Candidatus Methanoperedens sp. | reverse complement strand
GCTCGGTTCGGTAATCGCGACAACCGACGCATCAGGAGTTTATTCAGTTTCGCTTTATCCTGGAATATACACAATAAATGTTTCAAAGACAGGTTACTCAAATTGGAGTACCAATGCAACTGTCGCTTCAAACACTATTACAACAGTGCCTACTATTTCGCTGTCACTTAACACAGTTACAGTAACAGCCAATAGAACCGTGGGATCAGCCGATGCAGGACAGAATGTAAGCTTCAACCTGACGGTTGTTAACACAGGCGACGATGCGACGTTCATTGTTACAAATGTAAGTACAAACGTGACGAACGTGACCACAACCCCACCTTCGCTGCTGCTTACTACCAGCACGTCCACAGGATATGTAGTTGTAAACGTGAACAACAGCTACTTTGGCGGCTGGCCGGTAACAATAACCATCTCCAACACCTCGCAGTCCAAGAGCGCAAGCGTCACACTGAATGCGATTATGAGAGATTCAAGCGCATCTTTCACCAATGTCAGCAGTAGCAATGATACCACTACTACAGTTACCGGTGCAACGCTGGTAAATGCCACTGTACAGGACTATGCGCACGTATCAGGCAACTCGACGTCTATATCGAATGCTACAGTAACCGGCTCAGGTACCTCGATCACTGATGGCTCAGTTATTAAAGGCACATACGTTGACTCCAATATTGACAATTCAACAATTGGAAATGCAACTGTAGATAGTTCGAATCTGACCGGTTCAACGATAAGTGGTGATGCATCGGTTAGTAATTCGACATTGACAGGCGCAACAGTTGACAACTCGACACTCGACAATGTGACTGTAACCAGAACGAGTTCGATAACAAATGTTGCCAACCTGGCTAACATTATCATAAGGGGTGTTGATGTTACTGGCGTCCCAGCTTATGACTACGAAGGTGAACTCCAGGGAAGTAGTAGTGCTGGCAGTGTAGAATATCTGGGGATAAACTTCACGAGAGTTTACACTGATGTCAGAATATCGCAGTTAGTAATTGAGCAGAGTTCTAACCAGAACGTTGCATCAAATAACTCCACAACCATAAGCGATACCAGCCTTGGTACCTCCATGAACTTCAGCATGATCGTCAATCTCACCAGAGGCATGGTTATAAATATCTCAGAAACCGGCATAAGCCCTGATGGTGTAGCATTGCCTTCCGGAACGCAACTCGGGAACTTCCTGTTCATCCAGAGCAATGACACAAATGCATTGAATGTGACGAGCAATACACTGAGGTTATATTTCGATACTGACCCGTCAACCTACTCAGGTGGTGTTGCGATATATTATTACAACACTGCGACATCTGCATGGGAAAAATTGACAACAACGGCAAGCGGTACTGAGGGCGGAAGGTATTACAGGGAGGCTGCACCCAATCACTTCAGCACCTTTGCGCTGCTCGGGACAGTAACCACAACAACCAGTACTTCATCAGGCGGTAGCAGCGGCAGCACAGGTGGCAGCGGGGTATCCACATCAGAGCCTTATACCAATATAGCAAAGTCGGAGAGATACGATAAGAGCCTGATCGCCAATGTGCCTGTCACATATACATTCAAAGCGCCCGAACTCGGTATATACGAAATAGCTGTTACAGGCAAAGAGAGCGAAAATGACATAGCCCTGAGAGTGGAAGTTCTCAAAGGCGCATCAAAACTTGTAACAATACAGGCGCCCGGAGCTGTATATAAGAACGTGAACGTATGGGCTGGCACAAAGAGGATCAAAGAAGCCTTAATCAGGTTCAGGGTTGAGAACTCGTGGCTCGGAAGCAACAGCCTTGCTGGCAGCGACGTCAAGATGGTCAAGTGGGACGGCAGCCAGTGGACGCAGCTTGAAACCACGGAAAAGACCAGGGACGATACATATACCTCCTACGAGGCAAAGACAGACACCTTCTCCGTGTTCGCAATAACCGGATTAAAAGGCGGCGTAATAGTGCCCACAGCAACGCCGGCAGGTGAGGTAACGGAAACGCCGGTAAAGCCCACAGGAACAGCAACTGCAGCACCAACTCCAGCGCCGACAAAGAAGGTTCCCGGATTTGAGCTGGTGCTTGTCGCAGCAGCACTTTGCTCGGTGTATCTGTTCAGCAGAAAGAGAAGATGAGAAATCATCTTCTTCACTCTTTTTGAGGACAGGATACACAATGCGCCGCTGTGCCTAAACGTTAATGAGCATTGTAAGACATATTTAATTTAAGGAGAAAATGGTGACTTATGAATAAAGAATCTAATATATTCAAAAATATAATTACTGTGCTGCTGGCACTGCTTGTTCTGGGATTGGCGGCAGGCACGGCGAGCGCGGCGCAGTCGCCGGTAAATCTCGGAACAGCAGGCAATTTCGTGATTCTGGCAAAAACGGGAATCTCAACCACCGGAACCACCTCGATTGTTGGAGATATCGGTGTGAGTCCAATCGACAGCACTGCCATAACCGGATTTGGGTTAATAATGGACTCCTCTAATCAATTTTCGACGTCATCTATAGTGACGGGAAAAGTATATGCAGCCGACTATACTTCCCCAACTCCAACTATGATGACAACAGCTATAAGCGACATGGAAACCGCGTACACTGACGCCGCTGGAAGGACAAATCCTACTGCTACTGAACTGGGCGCCGGAAATATTGACGGGATGACACTTGCTCCTGGTCTCTATAAATGGGGGACAGGGGTTACAATACCTAATGGTGTTACTCTGAGTGGCGGCGCAAACGATGTCTGGATCTTCCAGATAGCGCAAGATCTCACAGTGGGCAACGGCGCCAAAGTTACTCTTAGCGGCGGCGCACAGGCAAAGAACATCTTCTGGCAAGTCGCTGGACAAACGACACTTGGAACAACATCTGTTTTCAATGGAATTATTCTGGATCAAACAGCGATTGTGGTAAATACCGGCGCAACGCTAAACGGCAGAGCGCTGGCACAGACCGCGGTTACATTAATTGCCAATGTTATCACCGCCCCGTCTTCCAGCGTTAGCCCGACAAGCACCCCGACAGTAACGAGCACAACCACAGGTGTGGTAACAGGAACTCCGGCTATGCCAACAGTTACGGCTAGTCAGGCACCAGCACCGACAAACACCCCGACAGTAACGAGCACAACCACAGGTGTGGTAACAGGAACTCCGGCTAAACCAACAGTTACGGCTACTTCGGTTAAGCCAATAGTTACGGCTACTCCAGCTAATCCAACAGTTGCTACTCCGGCTATGCCAACAGTTACGGCTAGTCAGGCACCAGCACCGACAAATAAGGTACCGGGATTTGATTTTACCCTTGGAATAGCCATACTTTCAGTAGCTTATCTGTCCGGTAGAAAGAGAAGATGAAACACCAAATATATAGACACTTACAAAATATGCATTGTGGAGGTTAATGATAGTAGGTTATATGATGGGCAGGGGAAAAAACTAGTGCAGCAAAGTATAATAGATTTTCTTAGCGGCATTTCAAAATCGATAATACAGGGCTTAAGCGAAGCGCTGAATCATAGTGGAATTGGCAATTCCATAGAAGAAGGTATGGAGAAATTCAGAAAGAAATTATTTATTACCGGGGTTGCGATCTCAATCGCTGCCACAGGGTTTTTCTTGACCCTCTGGGGAATTGCATCCGCCATTGATGGGATGTTCGCTATGCGAGGCATGGGATTTGTACTGATAGGTTTGCTTGGAGTACTAACTGGAGCACTTATTTATAAGAAATAGAGCTGGCTCATAGAGTATCTGGAACAGAAATATATTTAAATTTAAAATTAGGAGGATATTATGGCAATTACACTGGAAATATTGATAATTATAATCGGAATTATTTATGGCTACAGGAAACCAGGCAAGGAAGACAGCTCCGCATTATTGAAAAAAGGAGTGGTAATTGGAATTATTCTGGGTGCTATAATGGTAGTATTGGGATTATTAAGTGGAAGTAGAGGAATTCTGCTGCTTGGCACTTTAGCTGGAGCGGTCGTATTTATTGAAGTTATAATCCTTGCAGTACTATTCATTGTAGGCACATACATAGGAGATATGCTGGAGCGAAAATAGATAAAAAATATTCGGCAAAGTATAATAGATTTTCTTAGAGTACTAACTGGAGCAATTATATATAAAAAATAGACGGGCTACAGACCAAAACAGAGAACGTTGAGCCTTATGGCACTTTTAGTAACAGCAGTCGGATATTTTTGCGTCTGCAATCGGTGGGATAGCTTGGCTCATCGCGAACCTTGTCAGCTTCTTCCTGCCGACCGTCATAGGTCCCATTTAACTATCGAGGCATGAGGATATGGCAAAGAAAATGGAGATTGAAGAAGAAATTGGGTCTGAAGAAGAAAGCAGTGTGAATAACCAATATGAAAAAATCGTGCCTTTTGTCATTTTCTTGCTCGCTCTTTTCTTATTTTTCAAAATTCTTGAGCCGATGATAACCATATTTTTGAGCAGCATTCTCATAACCTACCTGTTCTATCCGCTCTACAAGAAAGTAAGAAAGAGAATATCCAATCAATTTCTTTCAATTATTCTCACAATACTGGTTATTGTCATTGTTTTATTGCTCCCCTTTTCTTATGTAGTATTTGAAGTTACACAGCAGAGCTTTGAATTTTATAATTCGCTGTCAAGCAACATTGCAAAAGGAGCTTTATTCGGTTTCGGATGCACAAGTGCTGAGTCAAAAATTTGTTCTCTAATAAACAATGTAGAAAAATTTAGTGCGCAAAGTCTGTCAAAGATAGGTTTTGACAAGCAGCTTCAGAAAATATTACCGCGTTTGGAAGGGATACTAACAAATTACCTTATTGAAATACCTCTGGCAATTCTCAATGGGGGTTTTATATTGTTTATATCTTATTTTCTATTCAAGGATTGGGAGAGAATAATACAAAAGATAGTTGGCTGGCTTCCAATAAGAAAAAAGACAATCCAAAAGCTTATGGATCAATTCGAAAAGGTAACCTATGCAGTAGTTTTTGCAGAATTATTTGTTGCATTGGCACAAGGAGTTGCGGCTGTAATTGGATTCTACGTCTTTGGCGTTCCGCTTCCAATTTTTTTGGGAGTCATAACGGTATTTTTTGCTTTGATTCCGGCGGTGGGGACTGCCATTATATGGGTGCCTGCTTCTTTCTATCTGGTCTTAAGCGGCTACCTTACACAGGATTACATCACAATAGCAAAAGGCGTAGGGCTATTCGTGTATGGAGTGTTGGTTATAAGCACAATAGACAATATTTTAAGGGTAAAAATAATACAGGCAAAAGCTGATGTGCACCCGTTAATTGTTATTGCAGGAGTCGTAGGCGGAGTGAATTTGTTCGGGGTTGTAGGGTTGTTTTTAGGCCCGATACTTCTGCCTTTGCTTATAACATATTTTGAAACCTTTAGAGAAAGATATGAATGAAATGAGATTGGGGCTGAGTGGAAATAAGAAAAACAATATTATGTTTTCAGCCACCAACTAAACCGAGCGAAAATCCCAATGCAGTTAAATTAGAGGAACCAAAATGCTTAATTAATATAAGATTCATTTTAACATTAATGGCAGTCGAGACAATAATCTTATTTTTGGCAATTATAGCTGTGATTGCTGTATATAATGTTTTGAAGGCTGCAAAGTACCTGATCGTAAATTCAATACTGGGCCTAATTCTTCTTGCTATGGGCAACATTATTTTTAAATTAGATATTGATTATACCGCTACAGTAGTATTAATTTGCGCACTCGCGGGAATTCCCGGTGCGATCATTATAATGTTGCTTAATGTATTCGGTATAGCGTTCTGACCTCAGTATAGAAAGATAATATTATTACATAACATTACTGAAGTTTATGATAATTGTAGTATCGGTAGGCGTTGGTAACCACAGATATCCTTTAATAGTATACATTCTCAATAGACAATATCGAGTGGCGGGCATAACAGCAGGTAATACCGATAATTCTCTGAATTCTTCGGCTTAAGGCTCCTGATAAGATGCCATAGCTGTGATTACGCTGCAATATCAATATAGGATTTGGGAGGAAATGGTGACTTATGAATAAAGAATCTAATATTTTCAAAAATATAATTTCTGTGCTGCTGACACTGCTTATTTTGGCGTTGGCGGCAGGAACGGCTACTCCGGTGCCAGCACCGACAAAGAAGGTACCGGGATTCGAGCTTGTGCCTGTCGCAGCAGCACTTTGCTCGGTGTATCTGTTCGGCAGAAAGAGAAGATGAGTTAATCATCTTCTTTGTTTCTTTTTTCAATTATCATATCATTCATTTCCACAGCATTTTGCTCGGCACAGTCCTATATTCCAGTTATGGCCAAAAGTAATATCATCACAATAAATACTTATTTATTATTTAAT
>JBAQYK010000339.1:0-2584 GCA_049299995.1 Candidatus Methanoperedens sp. | reverse complement strand
GGGCAGGCTCGATATTTTCAAGAATTTTGAGATAAATTTCAGGAAAGAAGAGGATTTTTGCTTCAGCGATTGATTTCTTAATCAATTGGTGTGAATTATAATGAGACTACTCAAAGACCGAATGTGTGTGGTGTGCGGGCGCAAGTTCGATGTGAAACTTGAAAAAGGCAATGTAATCCCTATCCAGTATTTCTACTCAAAAGAACTGGGAAAAGCCCTGACAGGTAAAAAAACTGAATACTGGGAGTGCGAGCATTGCAGCGGATATATGACTGAAAGAGTGAAAGAGTGGATGATTACAAATTGGGGTACTCGCTGTCCTGATTTTGATGAGAACTGTGCGCTTTGCAAAGCATGGAAGTGTTTTGATTATCTTTTTGAGATCGACTGAGGTTACAAAGATGCCTTCGCTTTGCGCTCTTTGCGTGCTTTGCGGTGTACGGCGCCTGACATCGAACACGGATGAACACGGATAAACTGAAACCTCAGTTTACACGGTATAGGGCATGCTTTGCATGCCCTTCTTTTGAAGTTTTTGGACGGATTTACACGGATACGGAATCCGTGCGTATCTGTGTCATCCGTGCGCTCCGTGTTCTATCACAAAGCCCGTAGCTGTTTTTTCAGTATTAGGCGCCGAATATTTATCACTGTTTAAATATTAAATCCCCGGCGCCGATGTGTTGCCGAAGCAACCACTTCGCACTAAAAACGGCACAATATTAACACCGAACTTATACGAACTTGTACGAACTCAATTTGAAGCTGAAATAGCGTCATTTTATATAGGCTAACTTCTTATAAAGTTTAGAGTTATGCAGATAAATTTCACAGATAACCATGAAAAGAATTTATTAACAGAACTCTCTGCCGGGATTTCAAAATCGAAAGACGTTAAAGTTGCCGTTGCATTTTTAAAATATTCCGGATATGATTTAATAAAAGAAAATATATTTGAATGTCTTGAGAACGGCGGTGAAATGGAATTTTTGGTGGGTCTGGATTTCAATACAACCGATGCAAAAGCAATCAAAGCATTACAGGAAATAGAGTCTGACAATCCGATGTTGAGATGTTATTGCTTCAGTGATGCTTTAAAGAACGACACGCCGGTATTTCACCCGAAATTGTATTTATTAAATAATGGTTCACAGGCTACTGTTATTGTCGGTTCCTCGAATTTGACCGGCGGGGGATTGAAAAATAACATAGAAGTGAATGCAATTATCAAAGCTCATATCGGTCACGAGGTCATTTCAGATGTTTATGGGCTGTATAACAGGATAAAATTCCGCTCTCTGCTCTTTAAACCTGATGCCGATTATCTTAAAAATTATGAAAAAATACGCCAGGCTTTCAAAAAAGAATATAAAAAATTTCAGCGAGAGCCTGCGAATATTGAACTTCTGGCTGAATTAAAACAAAAAGAGGAGGCTCTGCCCAAAATAAAAATTGATGCTTCGGCTTTGTATGGATGGCAAAAATTAGTTTTTGAGCATCTTCCATCGGGAATCTTTAAAACAGGCGATATTTACCTTTTCGAGGAAGAGTTCAGGAAACATTATCCTGAGAATGTTAATATTCAGGCGAAGATCAGGCAAATCCTGCAACAGCTAAGGGATTTTGGTACTATTTTTGACATTATCAGTAATTCAAAACCACAGCCTCAGGTATCACCCCTCTCTTTTTCCCATTGCAGTTAATCATTCTTTTAGCACTCACCTGCTCAATCCTGTAACCATCATAAAGCTCTAAAATGAACTCGGAATAGCTGTTGCTCAGCATGAGGAGGCATCCTTTTTTATCGAGTTGGCGATAAACTTCTGCCAATCGTATCTGGTCTTTCTCTGAAAATGAAATGCTTGTATAGCTTGTGAAGCTGGAAGTTGGGGAAAGCGGATGGTAAGGAGGATCTAAATAAACGAAATCGTTTTTTTGTGCGATGTTAATTATATTCTCAAATGGCATCGTTTTAAGCGTAACACCTTGGAGCAGCTTTTGCGCCTCAATTAAGTCTTTCTCCTGAAAGATGGATGGGTTTTTGTAGCTACCTATCGGTACGTTAAACTTCCCTTTAGAGTTTACACGATAAAGACCGTTGAAACAGGTTTTGTTTAAATAGATGAAACGTGCTACTGATTCGATTTTTGATAAATTAGTTGTATCTATGTTTCGCTGATAATAATAATATTCTTTGCTATGTTTTAATCTGTGTTCTTTTAATAGCCCTATTAATCCTTCTACATCATTTTTTACAATTTCATAACAATTTATGAGTTCAGAATTGTTATCTGAAAGAAGGAACTCCTTTTCAGGATATAAATTTTTTATTTTAAAAAATACTGCCCCGCTTCCTAAAAAAGGTTCATAATATTTATTAAAATGTGTTGGAAAAAAAGTTTCAAATTGGCTCAATAATTGTGTTTTTCCGCCAGCCCATTTGATAAATGTGGGAATGGTAGTTTTTTTTTGGAGTTCTTTCAAAGAAACTTCGGAAAACATTTGTTTTTGTAAGGTTTCATTCATCACCGATGTTTCCTCCGGTAATTTCATCAATTTTGGATAAAACCTTCACTCCCTTATC
>JBAQYK010000338.1:0-7363 GCA_049299995.1 Candidatus Methanoperedens sp. | reverse complement strand
TGCCGGCAGAAAGAAAAGCAGAAAAACAAAATTTAAAATGGAAGCCAGCCCGAGCCATCACATTTGGGATGATGCTTGCAGACCCATCTACCACTTTTTGAATCCCACTTTATTTCTTTTTCCTTATAGGTTTCACCACAATGTTTACAACGTACATGCTTTTCTGAATCCAAATCCGGATGAAAAGGAGGTACTGTTCCATCTTTACGCGATTTCATATCCTCAGCTTGCTTACTTCCAGGTATCATAATACCCAAAAGATTACTTTTCAACCTTAAAAACATTAGTACACGCAAGCCAGATTTATATTCCCTGACCGCCATTTCTTATACGAATGCCCACCAACAACCCCAGAATCATCCTCCACGTTGACATGGACTACTTCTTCGCCCAGTGCGAGGAGCGGGAGCATCCTGAACTCAAAGGCAAGCCCGTTGTTATCTGCGTCTATTCAGGGCGCGGCTGGGACAGCGGCGCCGTGAGCACGAGCAATTACGAGGCGCGAAAATTCGGGATAAAAGCCGGAATTCCCATCAGCCGCGCAAAAAAGCTAAAAGCCGATGCAATATTCCTGCCCGTCAATATGGAGCTTTACCGCAGCGTTTCGGATGATATTATGGAGATATTGAAGGGGCATTGCTCTACACTTGAGCAGGAAAGCGTGGATGAAGCGTTCTGCGACATCACAGGCAGGATTTCAGGTTTTGATGAGGCGAAATTAGCCGCCCTGCGAATAAAAGAGGAAACCAGGAAAAAAGCGGGATTGACATGCTCGGTCGGGGTTGCGCCGAATAAACTTATTGCCAAGATTGCCTCGGATTACCAGAAACCAGATGGATTGACCGTGGTGAAACCCGGCGAGCTCCTGCAATTCCTGTCGCCCCTTAAAATCACAGACCTTACTGGTGTTGGAAAAAAGACCGGAGAGAGGCTGAACGAACTCGGGGTAAAGACAATCGGCGAGCTTTCAAAGCTGCCCGCAGATGAACTCATCCGGGAATTCGGGCAGGCAAAAGGAGTATGGTTAAAACAGGCTTCACAGGGCATAGATGATTCGCCTGTTGTTGAACGTGAAGGCACGGAACAAATCGGACGCATAACCACGCTTAAGGAAGACACCGATAATTTAAATATAATTTTTCAAGTCCTCGATGAGCTTTCGAATGAGGTTTATAAGAAGCTTGAAACCCGGAAACTCAGTTTTAAATCGGTCACTTTTGTGGCAATTTCCACTGATTTTAAAACCCATACAAAAACCCATACACTGGGCGCGCCTGCAAAAGACCCGGATACCATAAAGGCGACAGCGCATGAGCTTGCGAAAGCCTTCCTGGCAGAATATCCTCTCAGTCTTCGAAGGGTTGGGGTAAGAGTGGCTAATCTTGTCGAAGACAGGGGGCAGAGAACGCTCGGTGAGTTTGAAAATGGAAATAAAAAGCGCTGAAATATTTGATAGAAATTGGAAAAAATACGACGATTGGTTTGAAAAACATAAGGATATTTATTTCACAGAGCTTAAAGCCTTGAGAAACGCAATACCTGAAGGATTGGGTTTAGAAATTGGTGTGGGAAGCGGGCGGTTTGCTTTTCCCCTAAAAGTTAAAATAGGTATCGACCCCTCAAAAAATATACTGGGGCTTGCTAAAAAACGTGGCATTCAGGCAACCAGAGGAGTGGGTGAAACTTTACCGTTTAAAGATAATACCTTTGATTTTGTGCTCATTGTGGTTGCCCTTTGCTTTGTGGAAGAACCGAAATGCATGCTCAGCGAGGTGTACAGGGTTTTAAAAAGAGGCGGCAAACTGATTGTTGGAGAGATAAATAAAGATAGCTCATGGGGAAAACTCTACGATGCTAAAAGAAAGAAAAGCGAGTTTTACAAATTAGCTACTTTTTACTCAAGTAACGAAATTATTGAAATGCTCGATGGCGTGGGAATAAGATATTCTGAATCTTATCAGACTCTCCTGCAACTTCCCAAAGCTCCCGAAATACAGGAAGAGCCAGAAAAAGGATTTGACAAAGGCGGATTCGTTGTTATCGTTGGTATAAAGGGATAAATTCATATATTGGAATATTCATATATTGGAATATGACCTTAGAATCTGCGATTAAAACCCGAAATAGAAAGCAGTATCTGACGTGGTGGATACTTCCTCTCGTGGTTATCGGGGGCTGGTTCTATCCCATATTAGGTTATCTGCTTCCGATATGCATGATGGCTGCAATGGGCATCGCCCTTTTTAAAGGAAGATACTGGTGCGACTGGATGTGCCCCAGAGGCGCAAGCTGGGATTTGCTGTTGAGCAAAATAAGTTTGAAAAAAGAAGTACCTGCTTTCTTCAGAAGCACGCCTTTCAGGATACTGTGGATAATGATTCTCATGGGCGTTCTTGCATGGAAATTACCTGCCGCGATGGCAAGCCTTAATCCGATAAACCAGGTGGGTCTGGTATTTACCATGATTTTAACAGTTACTACGGTAGTAGGCATAGTTCTCGGTATTCCCATACAACACCGCATCTGGTGCGCTTTCTGTCCAGTTGGCACGATGTCCAACTGGATTGGAAAGGGCAAGTATGCCTGGAGATTAACTCAAATTGCGAGGAATGCGAAACATGCCACGATGTTTGCCCCATGCAGATAAAAAAATGGGAATCTAAACCAGAAAAAGGATGGGCAGTTGTAGAAAACTGGGACTGCTTGAAATGCGGGCTGTGCATAGAGGTTTGCCCTGATAAAGCTTTAAAATTCAAGGAGGCATCTTAATGATTCATATATCAAGATGCTTATGAATTAGAATATATGAATAAGAAAATCTGAGGAAATATGAAAGAACAGAATAAAAAAACCGAGAACTGCATGATATGCGGCGAAGAACTCGCATATTTAACCGCCGCCATTCCTGTAACGTGCACCTATTGCGGGAAAGCAGAATCCGCCAACATTCACTGCCCTGCCGGTCATTATGTCTGCAATGAATGCCACGCCAGTGATTCGATAAAGATAATCACCCAGTTCTGTCTTTCTTCAAGCTCCAAAAACCCCATGGAAATGGCAAAGATCATTATGAAGCATCCAACCATGCCCATGCACGGACCTGAGCATCATGCCATGATCGCAGCGGTGCTGGTCACTGCCTACAAAAATATCACAGGCAAAGTGACGGATGAAGATGTTCAAGAAGCCATACGGCGTGGCGGTACTGTTCCGGGGGGCTACTGCGGTTTGTACGGCGCTGATGCGGCTGCTATTGCCACAGGCATTGCAATGAGTACCATATTGAAAGCCACACCATTGACAGATCATGAACGACGAACTGCAAATATGATGACTTCAAGAGCACTTGCGGCAATAGCAAGTAACAGGGGAGCCAGATGCTGTAAACGGAGCACCTTTGTTGCAATAGAATCGGCAAACCAATATTTCAAGGAAGTGCTCGGCGTCGAATTTGAGCATATCCCGGTTTCGAAACTCAAATGCGAGCATAGCTCCAGGAATAAACAGTGTGCTAAAGCTGATTGCAGGTTTTTTGCCGTAAAGATGGATTCGTTGTAATCGTGTGAAGGAATATTATAAAGTGAAGAGAGGTATAAAAAATGAACAATAAAGATTCAACATTGTGGATACTTATAGCATTACTTGCAGGGGTGATCCTGCTGTTCGGTGGCGGAATGATGGGTTTCGGCATGGGCTTTGGAGCCATCATAATGGTATTATTCTGGGGAGCAATAATCTGGGTTGTGATTTCACTTATAAATGCCGGAACAAAAAAACCAGAAGAAACGCCTGAATCCGCGCTTACAATTCTGAAAAAGCGATACGCTAAGGGCGAAATAACACGAGAGCAGTTCCTTGAAATGGAGAAGGGACTGACGGAGTAGACATGAGATGGAGTACATAAATGGACAAGAAAATATTTGAAATGCATGCAGAGATATGCAAGGTTTTCACAAGCCCCAAAAGGCTCGAAATAATAAATATTCTCAGAGATGGGGAGAAAACAGTAAACGAGCTGGCAGAACAGGCTGGTGTCCCACAGGCAAACATCTCGCAGCATCTCACAGTTTTGAGGCAGAATAACGTTGTTACCACGAGAAGGGAGGGGGCAAATATTTATTACAAAATCGCAAACCCGAAAATCTTGCAGGCATGCGATTTGATGAGAGAGGTTCTTTTAGAAAAATTGGAAGAGAATGAAAAGTTTGCAAAGAGGATGTCATGAAACTCGGAATAATAATAAACACAAATGAGCCGGAAACGGTGTGGAATGCCTTTAGATTTGGTACAACTTCTTTACTTATGGAGCATACGGTAAAAGTTTTTCTCCTGGGTAAAGGTGTTGAGAGCGAAAATATTCAGGATGAAAAATTCAAGGTTCAAGAACAGATCGGGTTGTTTGTTGAGCATAAAGGTCAGATTTTTGCATGCGGAACCTGCCTGAAAATAAGGCAAATGCCAGGAAGCGAAGTTTGCCCAATCTCTACTATGCATGATATGCTCCATATAGTCGAAGAATCTGACAAGGTTTTAGTATTTGGGTAAGAAAAGAAAAAAGGTGAGAAAATGATAGTAAATAGAGTGGATGTGGACAAATTCAAAGAAACTGTTGAGAAGGCAAGAAAAGACCCCTCAAGCGGCAAGAAGACCATGGAAGTGGAGGGAGAATGGCGGCTTGGCAAAACCGGACCTCAGTTTGAATCCAGGATAAAAACAGAAAAAGGAGGAGAGATTGCCCTTTTTTCTGATGAGACGCTGATTCTTGGAGGCGGCGGAACTGCTCCTAACCCTGTGCAATACTGTATCTATGGTCTTATCGCCTGCTATGCAGCTACCTTTGCAAAATGGGCTGCGGTGGAAGGGATTGTGCTTCGCAGTTTCAGGATAAAAGCCCAGGCAAATATGGATTTGACACGGGCTTTTGGAGTTACGCAAAACCCGATTCTTGAGCATCTCAAATGGGAGATGATTGTGGACTCGGATGCAAGTATTGAAAAGCTTGAGAAGCTTAATGAGATTGCTAAGGAGCGGTGCCCTGGCTATTACTGCGTGACACATGCGATATTCCCGGAAATCGTAGTGAAAAAAGTTTAAGATGCTATTAAACCTGAAATAACCAATAGCTGATGAGGCAAATGCAGGGAAGCAAGGTTTGCCCTGTTTCCACGATGCATGACATGCTTCACATAGTTGAAGAGTCGGATAAGCTGCTTGTATTTTGATAAAAAACTGCATTTTCCTCACAAAATCGATAACTATAAATTCTAATAGTGCTTGCAACTTATTGGAGATTGTCATCCCGCAGGGATGCATTGATATAAATGAATAAAAAAATATCTGAAATCCACCAAAAACGTGCTGCACTGATGAACGGGGGAAAAAAAGAACTTGATGCGCTTGAATCATGGATGATCGAGGAATATTTCGTTCCGCATCAAGCGTCTTAATCTAAGTTAATTGGCATGGTGATATAGTGGAGGTATCTGGAGTTTGTAACATCTGCGGGCGTCCGGGAAAGCTATTTACATGCATGCTCTGCGGACGTCTTGTATGTTCACGATGTCTTACAAGAGAAGGCGTTTGCACCCACTGCTCACACGGAGGGGTCTATTCTGCCTCCAGGGCATAGAAATATCGTGAAGAGACTGAATCGGTAATAGATTCTAAAAGCAGGTTTTTTGCTTTTTCATCCTCGGCAACAATACCGAACACTCCGAGAGATATTGAGATGCTTGCACGGGAAGGTTCGCCAGTCACTTCACCCCAGTCCTCGAATGCTTTCCTGAGGATATTTTTCATATTGAGTTCCATATTTTCAGACTCTGCATATATATGAATTTTTGTGACATCGACAGCGAATACGAGTGCAGTTGAAACCCCTTCAATATCCAGCATATACTTGCACACCTTTGGAATCGTGCCGGGGTCTTTCACGTACCCCACCGAAGTAAACAGATACGCTCCTTTTATAATTTTATTGTCGATTGCACGTGATAAATCAGCGAAAGTCTCGAACCTGACAGAAGGATGTTCAAGGCTCAATAATAATTCCATATCCACATATTTATGGATAAACCAGTAAGCTTCGATATCCGGAAGCGTGAAATTCGTTGTCAGGGTCTTGGTTCTGTCCCTGATTGCATAAAGAAGGATGGTTGCCAGTTTTTTATCTATCGCCACATCGAGTTTCTTTAAATATTCAATCATTATGCTTGATGTGGTTTCAGTGGTTCTTATGTCGCGATATGTGCAGCGAATACCTGCTGTATTGCCAAGAGTATGCCCGATTACTATTGCAGGAGCGATTTTTTCGCCTGTTAATTCCGTGGGCAGCAAATCCACAAAAGCAGTAAGGTTTTGAGACTGTGAAATAACAGGGACTTTCATCACGTCCTCGCCCAGAATATTAATAAGGGTCTTGTTCTGGATTGACCCGGTATAGAATATATCGGCATCCATGTTGTAATGTTCTGCTATTCGCTTCAGCGCAAGTGAGCTTGCAAGCGAATCCGAATCCGGGTTGTTCCTGGTGTATATTGTAAGTCTCCTGCCCGGTGATAGTAATTTCTTAAAAGCCCACAGTTTCCAGAAATTAAAACTTTTGAACATTTTATTGCTATATCGACATTCTTCTGGATATATGTTTTGCAGTTACGATTGTACTCGGCTGGCTGCGAAAGGATTTCCAAGTTAAAAATATTGGAAAAATCCTTTTCCGATTATTTTATTATATCAAGGATTCTCAATATTTTAGCTTCTTGTTTTTTTGCCAATTCTAAAAGAGTTTCAATTTTAACATCCGGATTAGACCTTACAATGACCATGATATTATTTTTACTAAATATTATAACAGAATCTCCTACATTTAAATCGGTCAGCAATTTACTTTGTTTATTATATACATTCAGTTTATTATTTTCCTTTTTCACATCAAATTCATCATTAAATCTACCATCATAGGTTTTTAGATTCACCTTAGTTTTTTCGTCATTTAGCGTTAATGAAAAATTGTTTCTTACAAACTTATAGATATATCGCTTTTCAGGTATCACCATAACAAGCGTTTGGTCTTGAAAGAGCTGCGCTTGCCCTGTGGTCTTAACATTAAAATATCGTCTTGCAAAATAAGGACTATTTAAATAACTTAAATTATTAACTTCAGATTCATTATAAGTATAAGTTTCTGAATGCGCCCTTTTTGAATTGTCAAGATTAAATACGATAAGATTTTCACTATTAAATGCTCTAATGGTTTTATTGTCGTTGATTTTTTGAATATTCGCTGTTTCTATCCAATCAATTTTATATTCATTTTTTAGAAAATTTATAAATTTTTTGTTGTCTTTTCCTGGGACTTCATCCC
>JBAQYK010000337.1:0-1708 GCA_049299995.1 Candidatus Methanoperedens sp. | reverse complement strand
TCTCGGTTTATGAACGCAGATTTGTGATAGCGTATCTGTGGTTTTTTGGTTTTTAACACTAAAACATTTTACAATCCCGTTAGGATGTTGGTGTAAAATCTTCTGGTTTTAGCCTTGCTAAAGAATTGTGAAGAAATGCACACAGTTATTCTTATAAAGTATCATCGCATAATAATATATATGCCCCTTTCAAAAGATGAAATCAAAAAGGGAATAAAAGCGACAGACAGTGGGTCTCTGGAAAATAGGGTATTAGAGTTTTTGGAGAAGGCAAAGAATACGGATACGCCCGCATATTCGTTAACTGATATAATTAAAGCCTTCGAGATAAAACCCAGAGAGGATGTTATTGAGACGTTTCTTTCGTCGGTTGCTCTTTCAAGCGCAATCAGTGAGCTGAAAATCAAGGATAAGATTGTCGAGATTACTGTTAAGAATGATTCTGTGAAATACTATATGGCGAAGGATATGGGCGGGGTTAAGGCAGGCATAGGTACTGGAAAAATTGGTTTGTAAGTATTGCTGAAATTTGGTAAGGGGTTTTATTTTATCTACATGTCCACTATGAGGGCGCAGCACAGCGTAAACTATAAATTAAGAGACAACTACCTACTAACTAAGCGAGTAAGTCCTGCTTTTATCATAACTGCTTGGAGACCTTTATTCGATCCTTGATTAAGTCGTAAAACCTGCTATCTGCAAATTCATATTTCTGAAAGATTGCGCCTGCGATAAAATCCGTGGCTTGCTACGATGTGGAGGTTCACTGCATGCGGTGGGTGTTGTGTGATATGCAGTTTCTTAAAGATTTTTTATTTCTTCGTGCGGCGCCCCGCGCGTCGTGGAATTGCGGCAGTGGCAAGCGTACGGAAGGCGTTATATGAAAGCGAGAAGGCAGGTGACCATGCCAAGCGAAAGCACATAAATAAATACCTGTGTGAGTATAGATATATGTAGTTAGAATACGACTAACGTAATTTAGCATGTGGGTGGAATTGAGGTAAATTATGAGAAAAAGAAAATCCATGGCAGTATGCCTCTTTTCTCTATGCGTGGCTGTGGCATTAGTGCTTGCGGGGACAGCGGTAGGAGAAGTATCGAGAAATGGGCTTGTTGCTGAGTATCACTTTGACGGTGATGCGAAAGATTCAAGCGGGAATGGTAATGATGGAGTAATTCATGGCACTACTTTTGTTGATGGGAAGTTTGGAAAGGCACTGAGTTTTGATGGGGCAAATAACTATGTAAATGTCGCAGGGGTTTGGGGTGGAACAAGTTGGAAAGAGGCAACAATCGAGGCATGGGTAAGCACAAAAACAACATCGGGAGATTTCCAAGCAATAGTTTCATCAACGAGTGCTGATTTTGTCCATTTGCAATTGAATTCATGGGGAAATATAGCTATTTTCACCGATAATATTAAACCTTATATAGCCCTTCCAATCATTTCTCAAAAACCAACTGGAATATGGAGACATATAGCCATTTCCATCAAATCCGGTAACACAAAACTTTATGAAAATGGTGTTGAGGTTGGATTTGATTCAAGTACTTTTTCTTACCTAACTCATGCAGCGGAACTACACATAGGGAATGGTTATCAAAACGGAAGATTTTTCAACGGTCTAATTGATGAAGTCCGCATCTACAACCGTGCCCTCAGCGCCGAGGAAATAAAAGCCAATTACAAAGCGGGGCAAACCGCACC
>JBAQYK010000336.1:0-5502 GCA_049299995.1 Candidatus Methanoperedens sp. | reverse complement strand
ATAGAAGAAGGATTGCAGGATATTAAAAATGGAAAAGCCATCATGAAATATACGGAAGGTAAAGTTTGAATGAATGAAGAAATAGGAACCAAAGACTGGAAAACCTTTTCAAACTGGGAAAGAACATATAAAAAAAAGGCTCTCAAAGCTTTAACAATAGAGTCAGCCTTTGCGATATTCTCCGACCTCTGGAATGCGCAGGCTGGATTTCCGGCAAAGGAAATCGAGCTTTTCAGAAAAAGAAAAATGGATGAGCTATTAAAACTTAGAAAATCTTTTGATTTGATTCAAAAAAGGTCGCATGTATGAATAAATTCGAGGATGCGCTAAAAGATGTGCAGGCGTTTTTAAAAAAACAGGACGTACAGTACATGATTATAGGCGGGATAGGGAATCTTGTATGGGGTGAGCCGCGCCTGACTGTGGACATCGATATCACTGTCCAGGTTTCTGATGTAAAGGAACGAGATTTTATTAAAGAGGTTGGATCAAGATTCAGAATACTGGTAGATAATCCTGAGGATTTTGTCAAAAAAACAAGAGTGCTGCCGATTGAGATATCAGAAAATGTAAAAGGAGATATTATTTTTGCTGGACTTGATTATGAAAAGAAGGCGATTGAGCGTGCTGTTGAGGTCGAGGTATCGAAAAATAACAGGGTCAGGGTATGCACAGCCGAGGATTTGATTATTCACAAAGCGCTTTCAGAGCGGGAAAAAGATTGGCAGGATATTGAAGGTATTCTTTTGCGAAGAGGTAGTCTTCTTGATAAGAAATATATTCTCAACTGGCTTTCGCAATTCGTTTCTGCACTTGATAAGCCCGGAATTCAAAAGCGTTTTGAAGAATTATGGAAAAAGATAGTCGAAATCGATAGTTCCAAAAAATGAAAATGTGCCAATATGCCCTTCCTCAAAGCCATGAATTTTATGAGGCATCCTCAAAACCTTTGGAATGTAGCATCTCTTCTATATCCACTTTTTGTTTCATAATGATTTTTCCCGTAAGCTGTTCCCACGGGTCTTTCGTTTTTTGTATCTCTACACCAAGATAAACGATTTTTATATTTCTGCTTACCTTCTTTATTTCTCCGGGAATATCTAAATTTTTAAGCATAAAAATACAAACACTAATTCGTGTTTACAATATATAAGCTTTTCATCAAATATTATTTATAAATTTCGAGATTCTCTTAAATCCATGGAATTATTCTAAAAAATATAATCTCCCGCATCTTCTTCACCACCCCACCCGCCCGCCGCGCCGCCCTTGTCGAGGAGGCGAAGGCGCTGTGCTCTGCGGAGGCGCAAAAACCCAAAATATTAACTGATGCTTCATCATGGAAAAATGGATTATATCAATCCAGATGAAAGTTTAAATAAGAAATGTATCATTAATGATGCCTGTTAGAACATACAATTAAAACCATATTCTTTTAATCATAAAAATCAAGGACAATGAAACCATGGAACCTTACTTCCACCTGAAAGGCAGCTTCAAAACAAGCGCCGACGCGGCAGCAGCACGCACCGATATTGAAAAGTTCATCGAAGAAGCAAAAGCAACCATCCTGCAAAAAGGCGTACCAGCAGGAAGGGGCGCCAAAATCATTGGTTGGGACATCAGGAATAACAGTGTCTTTTTTGACATCGAATCAGACCGGTATCTTCGCGCCCATGATGCCTTTATACGCCTCCGCAAGCCGCTTGCAGGCGTTCTCGGCAAAGGGCATAAAATCGGAATAAGGGGCGCGGAAGTGGAAGAGTTCATTGTCAAGCTTCCATCCGAGCAGGCATTGCGCCAGAATAAAATACCCCACGTGAAGGCAATCGACTTCGATGACGGAACGATAACGCTTTCACTCGATGTCGGCGAAGCAGAACTTGAGAACAAGGTCCCGGACAGGATAATCTCGCTCATCGAGGACAAAATCGCAGCGCAGGGTTTTGGCGGCAAAGCCGAACACTGGAGCCTTCTCTGGGAAAGCCCCAAAAAAGAGATGAAATTCACAGCCGACCCGACCGTGGAAGCAGAGAAACGCGGCTGGATAAAACGAGGCGCAAGCCGGGGTCAGTGGATACACGGTCCCCAGATGACCCGCATTTTCAGGGCATTTGAGGAAATAGTTCTGGAAGAAGTAATAAAGCCCCTCGGCTACTCCGAGATGATATTCCCCAAGCTCGACACATGGGACGTATTGAAGCATTCCGGGCATGCAAAGGGCGTGTATCCTGAAATATACTATATTAGCCCCCCGAAAACAAGAGACCCGCTGTTCTGGGAGGAGGTAATTGATAATTACAAGGTCACACTCGAAGTTCCGCTTGACCTCATCTTAGAAAAAATCGATAAACCCATTGGAGCCATGTGCTATGCCCAGTGCCCTTCGTTCTGGCCTTTCCTCCAGGGAAGAACCGTGGCGGATGACTCTTTCCCCATCAAGGTGTTTGACCGCTCCGGCACTTCGCACAGGTACGAAAGCGGCGGCATACATGGCATGGAGAGGGTTGATGAATTCCACAGGATTGAGCTTGTCTTTATCGGCACGCCTGAGCAGATTCTTGCCCACTCAAAAGAGATGCAGGAATGCTACAAGCATGTATTCAACGACATACTCGACCTTGAATGGAGGATGGCGTGGGTCACGCCGTGGTTCATGGCGCAGGAAGGGCTTACAGGACTTGCGGGGCAAAAAGAAGTGGGCACTATCGATTTTGAGGCGCCGCTTCCCTATCGCGGAAAGGACGGCGAGTGGCTTGAGTTCCAGAACCTGAGCGTTAATGGAGATAAGTATCCAAAAGGCTTTAACGTGAAATCGCAGTCGGGGAAGGATGTTTGGAGCGGCTGCTCCGGTATCGGGCTTGAGAGGTGGGCGAGCACGTTCCTTGCGCAGAAAGGATGTGAACCGAAGGACTGGCCTGATGCGTTCAGGGAGAAAGTAGGGGAGATGCCGAAAGGGATAAGATTCATGTGAAATTTGATGCGATGAAGAAGATTATGACCGCGTTCCCTCATAGAAAGTATAATACCCAATCGAAATAATTTTAACACACAATGGCGAAGGATTCAATCGGCGTAATATTCGGGAAAACAAGCTCCTTAAATTTCAAATTCGCGGTTTCTGACAGCCTGGCAACCAAAAGGTCGGATTACATCAAGGTCTGGCATGAATCAGACGGCTGGACTCTGGCTCAGGTCTCCTCCATCACACGCTCAAACGAGGATTTCTCGATGGAGGAAGCCATAGATGCCGCAGAAGGTTCAACCAAAATCGATGATATGATGGATGAACAGATTATTGCGGATGCCACGGTAATAGGAGTGAGGGACAAGGAAGGAGTCATGCGGGTTCCCAAATCCCCGTTCAGTCCAGGGGACAAGGTCTTCAAGGCAGATGAGATGCTCATTAAACAGACGCTGGGTCTCATGCGCGGGGATGTATATATCGGTCTGCTTGACGGGCAGAATGTCCATGTCAATCTCGATGCAAATAATCTCGTACAGAAGCACTGCAGCATCCTTGCAAAGACCGGCGCCGGGAAATCCTATACTGGCGGCGTTATTCTCGAAGAACTACTCGATAAGAACGTGCCGCTTCTGATAATTGATCCACATGGGGAATACGCTACATTGAAATCCCCGAATGAAGATAAACACACATCCTTTGAGCGATACGGCATAACACCAAAAGGTTATGCGACGCAAATAACTGTATATACGCCTGCGAGTAAGTTGCTCAACCCTGCGGCTGATTCTCTTTTCAGGCTAAACGGGATTAATCTTGGAATAAAAGAGTTCACGCAGCTTTTTTCAGAGGACAGGTCGCAGAACGAGACCGGCATACTCTTTGAAGCAGTCTCAAAACTCAAGGCTGAAAAAGAGAAATATACGATTGACGATATCATTTTTGAAGTTGGGCAGAATAAAAGCAAGGTCAAATGGAACGTTGTCAATAAGCTTGAAACGCTGAGGGAAACTGGTTTGTTGTCAGATAAAGCCACTACAATCAATGAACTTGTGCAGGAAGGCAGAGCTTCGATTATCGATATGAAAGGCGTGAACCCAGACCTCCAGGCAATGATTGTTTCCAAGCTGTGCACTGATATTTTCGAAGCGCGAAAATTAAATACCATACCTCCATGCATGCTTGTTATAGAGGAAGCGCACAATTTCTGTCCCGAGAAGGGATTTGAGAGGACGGTTAGCACGGATATTTTGCGGACAATAGCCTCCGAAGGACGAAAATTCGGGCTCGGGCTCATGGTTGTTTCACAGCGCCCCGCTCGCGTGGATAAGAATATCCTTTCGCAGTGCAATACCCAGATAATAATGAAAGTGACAAACCCTAACGACTTAAAAGCTATCAGTAAAGGTCTTGAAGGTATAAGCTCAGACGTCGAAGAGGACATCAAGCGCCTGTCGCCGGGCGTGGCGATGATAGTCAGCACCTATATTGAACGCCCGATACTGGTGGATATAAGGACGCGAAAGAGCAAGCACGGCGGAGCAAGCGTGCCTGTTGTTAAAGTGCCAGTTTCCGAGAAGGAAAAAGAAACGCCGCAGGCACAGGCACAGGAACCTGAAGTAAAGATTGAGCAAAAAACAGAACCGGTCAGCAAGGAAAGCGCAAAAAAACCCAGGACTAAACGTGAAATGGGCATTATCCAAAAAATGTTCGGGTCGAGGAAAGCATGACGACACAAATGGAAATGGCACACGCCGGCATCGTTACAAAAGAGATGAAATCAGTCGCGGCAAAAGAGGGAGTCAATGCCGATGCTATAAGGAAACTTGTTGCAGAGGGGCTGATATCCATCCCAAAAAACATCAATAGCAAATCCAAACCTATGGGCATCGGCAAATTAATGCGCACCAAGATAAATGCAAACGTGGGCACATCCAGGGATTACGTTGATATCGAGGCAGAGGTGGAAAAAGCAAAGACCGCGGAAAAATACGGCGCAGATACCATAATGGATTTATCAACAGGCGGCGACCTTGACCTGGTACGAAGGCGCATCATGGATGCTGTGAGCGTGCCCGTTGGTTCTGTCCCGATATACCAGGCAGCCGGCAAGGGCATTGAGAACATGACATCTGACGATATGTTCAATGCAGTAAGGAAGCACGCTGATGACGGTATTGATTTTGTCACCATCCATGCAGGCGTTACGCAAAGTTCGTTTGAACGCCTGAAAAAAAGCGACAGGATACTTGACGTGGTGAGCCGCGGCGGCGCTTTTACAATTGCATGGATGAAGCACAATGACAGGGAGAATCCCTTTTATTCAGAATACGATTACATGCTTGAAATAGCGCGGGAATACGACCTGACCATCAGTCTTGGCGACGGCATGCGCCCGGGCTGCATCAACGATGCTTCTGACAGGGCGAAATTCGAGGAGTTTATCATCCTTGGCGAACTTGTGAAAAAGTCACGGGCAGCCGGTGTCCAGACAATTGTTGAGGGTCCGGGGCATGTTCCGGTTGACGAAATCGGGC
>JBAQYK010000335.1:0-2874 GCA_049299995.1 Candidatus Methanoperedens sp. | reverse complement strand
AAAGGACGTCATCAACGCGGGCAAGAAACTGAAAATAATAGGCAGGGCAGGCGTGGGCGTGGATAATATAGATGTGAATGCAGCCACAGAGAGGGGTATTATCGTAGTGAACGCGCCCGAAGGCAATACCATCTCCGCAGCCGAGCACACGATAGCCATGATGATGGCAATGACCAGGAATATCCCGCAGGCTAATGCCTCGCTAAAAAGCAAGAAATGGGACAGGAAGAAGTTCATGGGCGTCGAAGTCAGGGGAAAGATGCTCGGTGTTGTCGGGCTCGGGAGAATTGGGGCGGAAGTAGCAAAAAGGGCGCAGGGAATGGAGATGAAAATCCTTGCCTATGACCCTTTCATATCACAGGAAAGAGCCAGTGAACTTGGCGTGGAGCTGACCACCGTCGAGGACATAGTCAGGCGCGCCGACTATATAACGGTGCACACTCCTCTCACCAAAGAGACAAAAGACCTTATCAGCAGCAAGGAATTCGCTATAATGAAAAAAGGAGCGCGGCTCATCAATTGCGCAAGGGGTGGAATTATCAACGAGGAGGCGCTTGCAAAAGCGGTCAAAGACGGCATCGTAAGCGGCGCAGCCATCGATGTTTTTACCAAGGAACCGCCCTTTGAAAATCCGCTTCTTGAACTTGACGCCGTAATTGTTACTCCTCATCTGGGCGCATCTACCGAGGAAGCACAGATTAACGTAGCAGTATCGGTTGCAGAGCAGATTGTCAATTCCTTAAAAGGTCTTCCTGTGAAGAATGCCATTAACATGCCCTATGTAAAACCTGATGTGATGAAGATAATTGAGCCATATATGCCGCTGGCTGAAAAATTGGGAAAAATGTGCACCCAGTTGATGAGAAATTACGAGAATATTGAAGTGTCATACAGCGGCGAAATCGCTGATAAAGACGTGGCTCCCATAACCCTGGCTGTATTGAAAGGGCTTCTTGAACCAATGCTTGGACCCGGCGTGAATTATGTAAATGCGCCCACGATTGCGAAAGAGCGAAAGATAAAGGTCACGGAGAGCAAATCAAAGACCTCTGAAGCTTATCCAAGCCAGATTTCCGTGAAATTAAGCAAGAAAGGCGAGGAGAAATTGGTCAGCGGCTCCATCATAGGGAAAGAACCGCGTATCGTACAGATAGATGCGTACCGCATAGATGTCATACCCTCAGGCTTCATGATAGTGGCGAAACACGAAGACCGTCCCAATATAATCGGACCTTGCTGCATGATACTCGGGAAGAACAAGATTAATATCGCGGGGATGCAGGTAGGCAGGATTAAAATGGGCGGCGAGGCAATCATGGTGCTTAATGTTGACAGCGAAGTGAATAACGGAATACTCGATGAGATAAGGTCGGTTGATGGCATAATAGATGCGAAACTCGTGGTTTTATGAATAAAAAGTTCCTTGAAATTATAATATCAGTTGGCTCTGTCGCGGTGTTCATTGTTTTACTTGCCGCTGCAAAGTTTTTCATGCCCGCATCGCCTGGTAATGGCTATGCCGCCGCTTTACTGGTTTTTCTTGTAATTATGGGAATGGCAGGATTAAAGCTCGCTGAAATCCCGGATAAGTAATAAGGGAAAACCAGATACTTTTGTTTTTCATCATATCCTCTCCGACAGCAAACTCTTTCCCGGCGTCCCTGCAGCCCTTTTCTCAGCTTCCCGAATCTCGAAAAAAGACACGGTCTTTGCCCCGGTTTTTTTCCGCGTGTATACAAGCTGCCCGCCTTTTTCAAGGAATAAGCTGTAAACCTCCTCAAACTGGGCTTTTTCCTCATCAGTGAGTTCGATTGTGGATATCTTTCCTGACAGGTGATTCACTGCAACCATCACGTTTACCTCCCTCACCCTTTTGAGCTTCGCCTTCTCCCCGTCGTTCTCGATATATACGCTTCTTTTCAGTTCAGGCGACCATCCTACGAGTTTTCGTTTGAACTCGATGAAAGTAATGGGCACGTACTCCCCTTCATGGGGTTTTGAAAAATGTTTGACTAAATTATACTCGTCCATTACTGAAGTCTCTCAAGCGTTTCGCACACCATATTCACGGTATCCTTTACAGTCTTTACTCCCGCATCATCAGACTCAACAGGCTTCACAACCATTCCTCCGAAATGCGCCATATCGCCTACAACCAGCATGCCGTGTATGTGCATCCATGAATGTATCGCGTTGATCGTAAATTCCTGCCCTCCGTTGCGGCTTCCACCCACTGCGATGGCTCCGCCCACCTTGCCCTTCAGCAGGAAGCCGTTCCTTCTGAGCAATATCGTACGGTCAAACAGGGCTTTTAGCTGCGCAGACATGCTGCCGAAGAATACGGGCGATGATACTATGAAAGCGTCGCTTGTTTCAAGTTTTTCGTAAATATCGGTCATGTCATCGCCGATAGGGCATTCTTTCGCAGTCCTGCAAGTTCCACAGTCGGTGCAGGGCAGTACCTTAAGTTTGGACAATAAAATCTTATCAGTTTCGTATCCTTTATCATCCACCATGCCGAGAGCAAGTTCAATTATCCTCTCATTATTGCCTCCGGCATTCGGACTTCCGGAGATGCCTGTTATTTTCATTGACATCACAACGACTTTAAGCGATTTAAGAATTCCGTGATACTGGTGCAAAGAATGACAGACCGCTCTATCATCAGGTTTACAGTGCCTTCAATACCAAGTGTCCGGAAATCCGTCCTCAGACCGGTGATGGTTTTCCCTTTCGCAAAAGCATATCCGATTTCCCATGCAGTGCCGGAATCAACATCAGTGCCGTCAATCACAGCCACAATTATATCAGAGCTTTCGATTGCAGCCACGTTTTTATTGAAAATAATCTCCTGCCTGTTTTTCTCATCCTTGA
>JBAQYK010000334.1:0-2440 GCA_049299995.1 Candidatus Methanoperedens sp. | reverse complement strand
GTTGATACCGGCGCCTGTAATAGGGTCAGCCATTCCCGCGCTATCCCCTGCAAGAAGAAGATTACCAAAGACGAGTTTTTCCCGAAGCCCGCCTACTGGCAATGCGCCTGTTATATATTCTGTTTTCCTGACCTTCAACCCCCTAAAAACATCTGATTCACGGATAAAAGAATCGAGATACTCGCGAGGAGGTTTTGAACCTGTTGTTATTCCCACACCTGCTTTTGCAGAATTTTCCCCGGTCGGGTAAATCCATACATATCCGCCGGGCGCATAATCTGCATTAAAAAAAATCCCTGCCGTGTTATGCATCGGTTTCACTCCTTTTAAATGATACTGAGCGCATACGGCAATTTTTTGCTTCTCCAATCCCATGAATGAAGCCGTTTTTGAAAAAACACCGTCTGCTCCAACTATTATTTTTCCATGAGCCTTTCCCCCACGAAACGTGACCTCGCATGAATTAATATCCATCAGAGGTGAATCCCATTTAATCTCCGCACCCGATTCTTCTGCTTTCTTTGCAAGCGCCGTGTCAAACGATGGTCTATCCACCACGAATCCGTTCAGTTCAAAATCATGGAACGCCAAATCAGGAAAATACGTGCGCATTCCGGTTATTTTTGATTGCACGATGCAGTTCTCAGGCAGCTCCATATTAATCGTGCTGCTGATGTACCCTGCACATGGCGACCTGCACGTTGCGTTTTTCTCAAGTAGAAGCGCGCGATAGCCAGCCCCGGCTACTTCTGCCGCTGTAACAGAACCTGCCGGTCCTGCGCCTGCGATAATTACATCATACTCAGCGATATGTCCACTCATGAGAGTAATATTTTGGAAGGAGAGTGTTTGTAAGTGCCTTTTCCCCCTGGCTGAGCGTTCCTGTTTTTAACCTGACGTGGAAGCGTTCTTCGAATTTTCTTTTCATGATGTTTTTTATCTCTTCCATATCCCGTTGTTCCCCAAGTTCACGGTCAAGCCACGTAAGCCCTTCCCTGATAGAGGCTATTTTTTTATCAAGAAACTTCTCCGCAGGTATATTCGATATACGAAGCATCTCCTCAATGTCAAAATCAAGCAGCAGCGTCCCGTTCTGAAGCAATTTCCCTTCCCATCGCGTCTGGGCGTTGCCTGAGATTTTCCTGCCGCCCACAACGACATCGTTGATTGGTCGAAACGCTGCATCCAGACCATAATCTATAAGAGTATCAATTATGACTCCGCATATCTGTTTGTACGATTCTATGATATCAAGGGGGAACTGGCAGTTGTCTATTGTTCCCACAACGCCGTAATTTATCTGTCTTCCCCTGTCGTCTGAGAACGCTATCCCGCCTCCGCTTATCCGTCTTGTGATGGTATAGTCCCTGCAATTGGCAAGATTCAATTCCACGTCTGCCTTCTGGAAAAAACCGAGTATTATGGATTTTTTCGGCGTCCAGAAAAAGAAGGTGTTGCCTCCATCCCCTTTCAATATGGCTTCGTCCATTGCCATCATTTCGCGTATGTCAACAAGCCCAAAGTCAATAAAGCGCCATTCTTCCATAAAGCGACACCTCGCTTTATCCGGTCCCGAGTCACGCCTCGGGAGGGCGTGTCCACGTATGGCTTCGCCATACGTGTGCGCGGTGTAAACTGACGCAACAGTTTTTGATAAAACTTTCTTAAAGTTTTTTGATGAACTCAAATCTCTCAATTCTTTTTTAGACGAGTTCATCAAAGTTATGCCTCCAGCGCTTTCATTATTGACTCCGTGAAATCAGACGGGGTTGTTCCAGGCGATTGGATATTCTCTTTTTTGTAGGTTTCTTCGATGTTTTTCTGGAGCTTTTCACGGTTTGCCGGAGCCCCTTTTAATTGCTTGATTATTTTGAAAAGCGCTTCTTCAGGGAACATGAAAAAATCCCCTGAAATAGTGATATCTTTGATCATCCCATTTTCTATTGTGACGAATGACCTGATAAGCCCGCCTTTCGATTTATGGATACCCTGCCTGGTTTTTGAAGTCTCCATTATTATTTCTCCGGTGTAACCTGAAAGGGTATGATTCTATAAAAAAATATCACTACATTCCAGGATGGATTCTATGTATTTAATAACCAAAAAACAAGTTATGACGAGTGCAAAACCCGGCTATCATTCGCAGGATATCAGAACCGAGCGCCTTCTTCCCTCCAGGATATCCTGTGTGAACCAGAAAGCCCGCTCCTGAATCTCGGGCAAATATCGATACAACAATGTTTTGTAAGTTTTTGCTTGCACTCGGTCACGAGACGCAGAGGCAGTGTATCACTCCGCTCATAACCGGCAAATGAGGCAAACAAGCCTTTACCGATGGCGCATCCTGATACAGGTTTTATTTTCATTTTTAGCTCCTAATTTCACTATCAATCATTATGTTATATAACCGTTGCCTTTATCATGATTATGAGTTTAGAAG
>JBAQYK010000333.1:0-2469 GCA_049299995.1 Candidatus Methanoperedens sp. | reverse complement strand
ATGATGAGGTTATGCCGGCAACCGTACAGGAGTCCAAGCGCAATAATACTTCTGGTCTTACCGAGTCCCATATCGTTACACAGGAGATTCGAATTTTTCAGGGACATCCTGATAACATCATCTCCCTGGAATGGATAGAGCCAATCGATGCCCAGCTTTTCGAGTTGTTTGATTCGCTGTTTATAGAGGGTTGCGTAGGCAGTTCTAATACCATTGTCAGCATTAAGCTCTACCAGTTTGCCGGGTTCATAGTTTTTAAGAATGAAATTACTCATATCGAGGTATTCAAGAAGACGGGTATTTCCGGAGTCGTCTGTTATTTCAAGTGCATCCCTGTACCTTGATTCTTTAACAATGTACTCTTTACCGGCAGTAATTGTTATGACATGGTCAGCGATATTATTTATCGCTATAAACACATCACCCAAAGATGGGTTTTTCACAGCCTGTTCCATGCTTTCCTGATATATCCACTGTTCAAAAGGCGTCATCTGTCTTTTCAGCCATTTCTGTTTATTCCGGAGCCAGTTTAATATCTGAGGGTCGATTACAGTCTCTATTCCAAGTCCTTCGGCTTTTTTCTTCAGTTCGTATATCCTGTCCGGGTTCTCGATGATATTAGATCTCCGGGTATACATCTTGAATTCCGGTACGTTTGTTTTTGTCGCGTTGTTGTATGCCTCGCCGAAGCCGTCCATGATTTCTTGATTTTTCAAAGCTGCAAGGAGTCCATTCGGCTTAATGTGGACATGGGACGCATCTCCACTGAGGACTATCCTGGCACAATCCTTTTCAGTGATTGGCAGCGGTTTGAAATTTATTGTAGATTCGGTTTCTTCCTCATACTTTTGGAGTACCAGTTCCTCAAGCGGATATTCTTTCAAGTTGTTTTCGAAGAATTTGTTGAGGTCGGTTTCATGGCCCGAAAGTCTCCATGTGGTTATTGCATCATCAAGCTCTGCCATTGAGTTTATTTTCAGGTGAATAAGCTCACTATCGGTATGGTTTCTGCCATAGTAACGTGCAAGCCTGTAAATTACAACAGAACAATGCCATTCCGTACCGTTTTCTTTGAATGCCTCTGCAGGGAGGTCTATTCGCATTACTTTAGTTGCGTGGTCTTTTATCCAGCGCTCGAATGTGAGTGTGCTTTCATTCTCGAAAAACGATGTTGGAACCACAGCCGCAACATATCCCCTGGCTGCCCTGATTGCTATTTCCATAGCTGCGATGTGACTCAGTATAGATGAACTGGGACCCAGTTTTCCCCACCCGGCATTCTCCAGTTTCATGTTTTTCTTTTCTATCTGGATGGAGAAGGGGGGATTTATCAGGCAGAAATCCACTTTATTATCAAGTTCTGTGTGGTTACTGAGGTCGTCGTTAATTATGTTAGCATCGGGATAAAGCGCCTTTGCCATACGGTATGCTTTTTCTTCAAGCTCAATGCCCGCTATCCTGCAGGTCGGCGAAAGATACCTGAACATTCCGCCGGCGCCGCAACTGTTGTCAATGATTATAGGGTTCAGGTTCGTGGAATCCAGTTTCAGCAGCTTTGTGATAAACTCTACAATTGCCGCTGGGGTGAAGAACTGTCCGAGGTGAGCGGCGCGGCGCCTGTGCGAATCAATCAATCCCCTGTCATTCTCGATTACCGCAGTTTCTCCGAGTGTTTTATATCTCTCGATAATCGAATTTCTATCAAAATTGCCGGACTCGATTTCATCCCAGAGAGGTTTATTGGGATCTTCCTCAGCTATTGAGGGGGACTGCGTTACATCAAGTATGGTTTCGGGAGATGAGGGCGCTGTAGTCGTAGTAGTTTCCAGTGTGATGCCTGACGCCTGAGTTTCATCTTCATGTTCTAATATCTGGTCTGTTTTGATATCAGTATTTACGGGTGGAGCGCTTTCAATTGCCTGTGGTGTTGGCTCTTCCAGTCGCAGTTTTTTAAAAACAACAGGCTCTGTATTGTTTTGCTTTTCAGTATCGATAAACTCAAATAAAAGCGTTTGTTTCATTAAGTATCAGCTCAAATGATTTTATGGAACATTTTTTTCAAGAAACCTACGGTCAAGAAAAAAACACCCGAAGGTTATTACATATTTCTATCTTTGTTTTCAGGGACAATCGTATAACTCCTTTTCTTATGATCCTGGATTACCTGCTTGATGATTTCTTCTGTTCCCCATGAATAACAGGTATTAGTATCCAATTCCTTCCCATTATCCAGCTTGATTATATTATCCATAGGTCCTATCTGGAGTTTACCGGGTTCTATTTTTTCTCCCTGGTATTCCCCGAACCCACCCACTGTCAGCGTACTGGTTCTTCTGTTGATACGGTATATTGCGCCTGCCCTATCTCCTTTTTTCATATCTATTCCTCTTTCTCAAAATCAAATAGCGTGGTCTTAATAGAGGCTCTCGCAGAAACATCACAGCGCTTACATCTTGGTTGCATTTCCGT
>JBAQYK010000332.1:0-7352 GCA_049299995.1 Candidatus Methanoperedens sp. | reverse complement strand
GTTAATGCAGCCTGAAAAAAATATAAACGATACTGCAATCAGTATAAGCGAGATACGATTCATTGTTTTTAGTTTATGTTATCTTTTCAGTATGGGGAGGACTTTTCGTTTAATCCACAGTGATATTACATATATTATGGCGATAAACACCACTATTGGGAGGATAAATCCTGTGAAAATGATGACTCCTTTTACACTGTCAATAAATCCGGTTACTGCTCCACTCAGCGCGTCTGTTATACCCCATCCCTGCCCGCCTATGGGCGCGGGTTCGCTTGCGCTTACCGTAATAGTTGACATTTCCACGCTCTGGTTGAGGTAGTTCAGCCTGCCCGTGAGACGCTCTATTTCGCCGCGCACGCGTTCAAGTTCCCGCTCCACTTCAAGAACGTCCTTAACAGTTGTGGCATTTTTCAGGATTTCAGCAAGCCTTGTTTCCTGTTTATTGAGGTTGCCGAGGCGGGCTCCAAGGTCTATCCATTCCTCGGTAACATCCTGCCCTGAAATCTGTTTGGATTTTACAGTCCCAAGCGCTTCTACCTGTTCAATGGATGAATAGAAATTTTTCTGTGGAACCCTGACTGTCATTTGACCGTTTTTGCGTCCTGCTGTATCGTATGTTGATGAACTTGAGATAAAACCCTGGTTTGCCTGTACTATCTTCGTTATTTCGTTAAAAGCAGTCTGGACGCTTTTTACTTCTATTGTGAGGCTTGCGGTCGAAATAATCTTCCTGTCGAGTGTATCAGCAATGCCTGTGGAGGCAACTTTTTCCTTTCCCTGTATAGATACCTCTGATTTTAAAGGCGCCTCATACCTTCCCTGTATAGCGGTATCTTTTTGACTTTGTTCACCCAGGCATCCGGCTGTTATTACAAGAAGTAAAACAGTAAATAATACAAAGGTCTTATTTTTCATCATAATCTTATATTAACAATGGCAATATATAATAATTGCTTTACCCCACTCAATATTCTCGCATACACGGCTACACATCTGTGTATTTTTCATTGTTACGCATCGGCAGCTTTAAATTCTTTGGCGGCAAGCATTACAGGAAAATCACATGGGTATTATCTAAAATCGAAGAGATAGGAGATTAATAACTTGAAAAACATGGGTGGAATAACAATATTGGTGTTTGCGGCGCTGGCTCTCATAATCCTTGCATGCACAGGCGCCGCCGTGAGCCTTTCGAACTCAGGCGGAGGGATATGGAAATATCATGATATAATACATGTCATGGAGCAATAATGGCAGACAGGAAAGATTCAAGAATTCTTGACAATATAAAAAAATTAATAAGCAAACGTTATTATGATGTTAAGCTGCATACAAGAAAGAGAATGATAGAGCGCAACATCAAGATAAGAGAGGTAATAGAAGCTATTGAAAATGGTACGATAATCGAAGAATATGTTGACGATAAACCACTCCGAGCTATCTCATATATGGTAAAACTTCAGGGCTAAGACCGATTCATGTCGTTGTAGGTGTCGATGAGGAGGTCGCAGCAATTATTACCGTCTATGAACCAGATCCGGTAAAGTGGATTGATTTTACGACGAGGAGATGATTATGCCAAGATTGAAGAAATGCCCTGACTGCGGTGGGAAAATGGAACGTGGAAGAACCAATTTTATCACTGAATCTGAAAACGGATTGATCGCCATTGAAAATGTTGAAGCCGATATCTGCATAGTTTGTGGCTCTGAATACCTGACTGCTGAATCGGATGAGTACATAGAAAAAACAGTAGATAAGATATCTGCAAAAAAAATGGTTCCACATCAGGAAACTGTATTTAGAGTCGCTGCAGAAGCGTAATTCGATTGGCTGATGTCTATATGATTGCAGAGAGGCTTAAAACATAACAGGTAATGCTGCCATCATCTTGAAAAATTACAAATATCATAAAGGAGTTGTAGAAATAAAATGGTATACTTAAACAAATATAATCTCCTTATACTGCTGGTGGCATTATTCCTCATAATACCTGCATCACCAGCATCAGCCCAGGATGCAGCGCTTGATACCTTCAACGTTGCGGCATTCGGGGCAAAGGATACAGGCTCTTCTGTAAACTCGTCAGTTGTTCTTGAAAGCGGCGCAGAATATAAGATAGTCGTTTCAGGCACATACCAGTTTAAAGCGGGCGTTGATTGGGGATATGCAGACGCACAGTACCGCATGGGCGCAGGTCGCAATTATAGTCAACCCATCAATTCCATTGAATTCGATGGGGAGAGGCTTTCCGCTGACCTGAGCGACGTAGCTAACCATACATACACCTTCTACACAAAGGGCAACGGCAAGAAGGTCAGGTTCAGTATATACGACACCTATACCACAGGCGAAAGAGGAGATTACGATAACAACGCCGGCTCTTTAAAAGTCGAGATATACAGGCTTGATACAATATCCCTTACAAAATCCGTTTCTCCCCAATCCATAGAACAGGGGCAGACCGCAACCGTAACCCTTAATTTTACAAATACAGGAACCTCCGAACTAAGAAATATTACAGTAATAGATTCTCTCACGCCAGTTTTCACTCTGGTAAACGGTAAACCGGACAAAAACTATGATATATTGAAACCAAAAGATTCCAGGAGTTTCCAGTATGATATAAAGCCATCCGAGATAGGCACATTCAACCTGGAGCCTGCAACCGTTTCGTATTACGACAAAGACGGCTCCCAAAACGCAGGCAAATCCAACATAATCACAGTTCAGGTCATCCCATCCAATGCAACGCCAACGCCCTCACAACATTCCAACGCCAGCGTCCAGTTGCACGGCGAAAAAACAGATGTTGTGCTTGGGGAAGACGTTTATCTCAAACTTTCTGCCGTCAACCTCATTAACAAGCCCGTGATGCATGTGCAGGTCATCATTCTCCCTCCCTCAGGGATGAGCGTTACCTCATCCGAGTTCGTCGAGTCGGGCGCAGGTCAGTTCACAACCACCTACGAGATTCAGCCAGGCAAAGGAAGAGACATCGAGGTCAGGATAAAGTCGAATCAAATCGGCGAGTTCGAGGTGCAGGGGAGGATAGTTTACTACTTTAATAATGACAGCGCACAGGCTGAGGACCACACGCTCAGACTGCCCATAAAGGTAAGGGCGGGTGCGGGACAGCCAACCGCCACGAACACGCCAGCGAATGGAAAGTGGATACCGGGCTTTGAAACGCTCTCCGCTCTTATTGGATTATTGGCGCTGTTTTTAATCAAAAAGCGGTAATGCTTTTCCTTACCTGCGTTTTAGCAGTACAAGGAAGAGCACCCCGATTATTGCAAGTACAGACTCGAATCCGGGTTCTTTAGGCGCTGCAGTTGAAGTTGCGGCAGGAAGTGCAGCTGCTGTTTTTCCTACTTCAGGGGTCTGGGCTGCAATTTTTGCGGATGTAGCCGCCGGCACTGCAACAGTTGCTGCCGCGGTTGCTGCCATTGGTTTTACCCTCGGCGTTGATGATGCATATGAAAGGGCTGTTGGTACACTCTGGGGCTGGCTCGACGTCGCAGTTGAGCTTACTGCTTCACCCTTTGTATCTATGGATGTAGTGGCAGTCTTTGTATTGTTCACGGGCACTTCCACGAAAAGCGAAGTGTAAGGCGTCACGAACTTGAACTCAAGGGAAAGCTTTGTAATCTCGGATTTGAGGGGTTCTGTCTCACCTTCCACATCTATCCTGTCCATCAGTTTTCGAATCGTTGTATATGCCCAGAGCCTTGGAATGAAGGAATTTTCTGGTTTTGAGGCAACATTGAACGAATTCTTGAAGTTTCGGCTTCCTGTGCGCGTAATTGCGGCAACATCGGAGGATATGATACTGGTGCCTGTGCTGTACTTACCCACCACGATGGCATCCGAACCTGCAAAAAGATTATTTTGCCCGGTGTTAACCACATCCGAAACTGCATTATAAGTAAAGCTCATGTTTGTAATCAACGGAGTGGAGATGGTTTTGTAGAAACTTTTCATCTCCTCCTCGACGCCTCCACCCAGGTAGAACCGCTGCGCTTTGCCGTAATTTTCGAGGCTCAAAGCTTTCAGGAAATCGTAGTTGCTCTCGTCCTCAATCCCGAAGGCAATAGTAAATATCGACACTTTCAGCGTATTGGCTTCCCTGATATTCTTGCGGATAACATAAGGGGATGTAATGCCCTCAGTGGGCGCGCCATCCGTGAGGAACACGATTATAGGAACACGCGAGCTTTTTCCAAACATGGAGAAGGCATCCAGCAGAGCCTGGTTGATATTGGTTCCACTGTTAGCGTCAAGACTGTTGACAAAGTTTGCTGCATCTGCTTTATTCTTTGTGTTTGCTTCCATGAGCGTGGTGGAAAAAGTTCGGGTGGAAGCGTCGAAAAATATTACGTTGAAATAATCATCAGGAGGTAAATCTGAAATTATGCCGGTGAATACACTCTTCACCTGCGCAATCTTTTCGCCGCCCATGGAGCCCGACTTATCTACAACAAAAATAATATCCTTGCTCAATGCCGTGGTGCCGAGGTCAGCTTCCGAAGGTGAGAAAACATGCATCATATATCCCTTGCCGCCAGCGCTGTAAAAGAGCATATCTCCGTTTAAAGAAGGATTGTTTGTCGTATAGACAACTGTAAGGTCCTTATCAGGCAGCGCATTGGAGCTGTATTTCACCTGTCCCTTCGTTGTAGAGAGGTATTTTACAGTTGCCCCGGTAAAACCCGGGGTTTCAAGGGTGGTGATATCGTTCACGGATGAGATGTTCAGGTTCACTGAAAGGGCATTCACGATGTGCGCCTGGTCAGTGCGACGCAGGAACAGCGCATACTCATACGCTCCGAGGGTTTTTTTAACAGCCTGCTCGTATTTCAGTCGAGCTATGATACTCTGGCGCGGTGCAAAGCTCAGGGAATAAGAGAAAAGGTTTTGCTTTTTTGTTTCAAGCAATCCGGCTGATTTGCCCTGTGAGGCTGCCTGTTCAAATTTTTCTTTTGCCTCTTGCCTTGGAAGCACATCAGCATTGTATTCTTTTCCATCTATTATTAAAGTGAAACCGGATATGAACGCCTCTTCCGGAATCATGAACTTAAATTCATCCTCGGAAGGGGTGTCCAGCGGATTTGTCAGTTTTTCTTCCACGGTGGTTATAGCATAACCGTTGTTCACATCTGCATTAATATTTAAATAGTCCACAACTGGCTGGGCTGCCGCTACAGCGGTTAATGCCAGCAATACCAGAGAAATTACGATTAGTTTTTGCATTTTATACCTACCTCTCCATTTTTTTGACCGGACGAATAAAGATTTAAACATTAATTAATTTTGTGGTCATAAGAAGTTTTCGGAGGGCGTCATCTTATCTGCGACCCTATTTTTTGGTCAAGTATCTTCAGGAATTCGTTTTTGGATTCCACGGGTATGAAAGCTCCCGCTGCTATATCATGCCCTCCTCCAGCGCCGCCGACGGCTCTTGCAGCCTCGCTTATCGCCTCACCCAGGTTCAGCCCTTTCCTGATAAGCTCCTGGTTTCCCCGCGATGAAACTTTTACACCGCCTTGCGAATCTGCAAAAGCGATTATGGGAAGGCTCCTGTTATTAGTAAAAGACGCACTCATACCTGCAACAATACCCACGATGGTTTCCCTGATTTTGTTCCCGGCGTCAAAGTACTGCAAATTTTCCAATCTGGCAAGCCCCTGCTCTTTTACAAGATTCAAGCCCTCCACCAGATTCTTCCTGTGTTCGTTAAGCAATGTGCATGCCTCATCAAACTTCGCGCCCCTGTCGCCCATGCATACCGCAAGCCCTATGTCAGCATGGTCATAGCGCGCCGTCGCATTGAGTAGAGTTGAAAACTCGGAGGCGTCTCTTACCTCGATGCCCTCGCGCTCTCTCAACAGCGTGTAAACTTCTCCTATTAACCTCTGGGCATTGCACGCCTGTAACCCGGATGAAAGGCAGTACTGCATGAGCGCTGATACTATTTGCTGTTTTTCTCCTTTTTCAAGGTCTATCCACCGCCTCCATTTCTCCCCGTGCTGGCGTATGCCTATTTTTTTTAAGAACTCTACACTTGCATCCTCGCTGCCGGTTATTCCGGGAAGATATGGGTCTGTGGAATACTGAAGCAATTTGAATATCGGGCGCGTCTGTTTTCCGAACAGCAGCAGGTCTTTTTCATAACCCAGTACGCCATTGCTTACGCCGCTGTCCAGTATCGACCTGTTCATGCCCATCAACTGCCCGTGCTTTACGTGCTGGAGATCTCCCACGGCGCCCACAACCGCAAGGCTGGCGAGGTCTCCATTGGCGCCGAGTGCCGATGCCATGAGATATGTAACTCCGGACCCGCTTATTTCAGTCGCGCCGTTAATACCGAAAAGATGCGGATTAAGATGGTGTTCATATACCCCCTGAGGCTGGTGGTGGTCTGAAATTACTGCATTGAGCTTCAATGAGCTTATAGCATCAAGCATCCCGCTTCCAAGGTCTGTGAATATTACAAGTTCGGGGTTATGGTCTGCGATTTCATTGAGTGTCCGGGTGTCGAGTTGTTTCACAAAACGGGTTTTGTATTCGATGCCTTTTCTTTCCAGCGCTTTCCCTATGATAGCAGCCGAGGTGAGACCGTCTGCATCTATATGCGACACTACGAGAGCAGAAGTGTATTTTTTTATGTATTCCGCACACTGCACTGCTTTTTTCTCAAGCGTCATCAACAACTTCCTATGAAACCCGGTCAACGACTCCATTAAAATGAGCGTCAAAACCAAGGTATTTTTCTATATCAAACTCATGCATGATTTCAATAGATACGGCATCTGTAAAACTCAGGTTCCTGTCTGAATACCGTTTAAATGTTTTTGTGGCTTTTTCTAAGAGATGTACATCAACGAAAACCATTTTAATCCTCGGAGACTGGATTACTTCCGCAATGTCCATCGCTACATCTATGTTATTTGTCCTGACAAGTGCAAGAGTAAGAGCCTCATCATAGATATAATCGGATGTATATATCTGTCCATATTTCCCTTTCAGCGCATCCTTAACCAATTTGCTTGCAGTCTCGTGATACTTATCCTTTTTATTCCGGTATGCTAAAAATGCCCCTGTGTCAACGAACACGGACATTTTCAATCATCTCTGTAAATGTATTCATCCACTTTGCTGGCATCGGTTTTGACTCCCCAATCGATAGGTGGTTTCATGGCAGGGTCTTTCTCAAGCGGAGGTAATTTTTGAACTTTTAAGAACTCATTTTCATGCCGCAGTGCAATCCGGGTTATGGTATCGAGAATCTCAGAAAGGGTTTTTTTCTTGCGGGTGGTCAGGGTCATCTTTGCCTGGAGCATATCAAG
>JBAQYK010000331.1:0-2283 GCA_049299995.1 Candidatus Methanoperedens sp. | reverse complement strand
GTGTGGTGGCGAACGTTTTTCTTGCAGCAAACGGGGTAAAGATTGGAAGCGGAAATATGGGCTTTATTGAAAAACAGGGTTATCTCGACCAGATAGACATTGCCCGTGAGTTACTTTCGCGTTTTGGAGACAACATCGGGCTGCCTGTGGATGTGGCATTGAATAAAAACGACGAGCGCGTTGAAGAAAAAGTCCGCAATCTCGACACGGAATTGCCTATTCACGATATAGGAATCGAGACCATGGTTAAATTCTCCAGGGAAATCAGCAGCGCAAAGACCGTAGTGATGAACGGTCCTGCAGGCGTGTTTGAAAAAGAGTCTTTCGCCCTCGGAACCCATGAACTAATAAAAGCAGGCACGAAATCAGGATTCTCAGTTGTAGGGGGAGGGCATATCGCGGCTGCCGTGGAACAATTCGGCATTTCAAACAAATTTTCTCATGTTAGCACAGGCGGAGGCGCTTGCATTGATTTTCTAGCTGGTGAAAAACTGCCCGGTATTGAGGCTTTAAAAGATGCCGCCAGGAAATACAGGCAATAGCAGCCAAACGGGTTTTGATTTCACAGGCAATATGACCATGCTTGTGGATAATATTGTTAAAACCCATCCAGCTTTTGGTCACATCAAACCTGAAAACATTCTCGTTGCGATATCCCCTTCAAACGGCAGCAGGAATGGCGTTGTGGCAAAATTAAGACCCATGCGATTCGAAGGAGGTTTGAAAACCAGGGTGCATCACGGCTTTGAATATTTAGCGCCTGAGGTCAACATCAACGGGAACCACATATTATATGTCGTATATTTTCATTTACCCCGCTTCCTGAACCATGGGGATTACAAAAACAAGGTTGCAACGGTTCTGCATGAATTATACCATATTTCCCCCCTGTTTAACGGTGACATCAGGCGTTTTTCAGGCAAGAACTATGCCCACGGCAATTCACGGAAGGTTTATGATGGCTTGATAGAGGTCTTCACCAATGAATACATTACCTCAACGCAACATCCTGAACTGGGTCAATTTTTAAAATACAGGTATTCTGAACTGAAACGCAAACACGGCGCCATTTTCGGTGATATGATCAGGATCAAGAGGGCATTGAAGCCAATGCGAAACATTTAACCATGTGGGATAATATTACGCCACCAGCATGAAAAAGCTCAGGATATTTCTCCAGATAATCATCGGCATAGCTATTATTGCTTTTATTTTAAGAAAACTGGACATAAACGAAGTATTATTGGTTATCGGGCGAACAGATATCTTATTCTTCATCCTTGCATGCCTGTCCTACATCTGCCTGAACCTTGTACTTGCCTCCCGTTTATTCTACCTGCTGACAAGAATCGGGTATCGTATAAAATACCTGCCTGTCTTTCTCTCGCACATGGGAGGAATGATTGTCGGGGACATCACCCCGGGAAGAAGCGGATATTTTTTGACACCCTCCATTCTAAAAAAAATTATAGGGGTGCGGATAACTGACGGTATGGCATGTATTTTTGCGCCGCAGGGTATTGAATTTATACTTAAAGTAGGCGGGGCTGTCACCGCTATATTGTATATATCCACACTTCCGGGTATCAGTAAGGATGTGCTTACTTCAGCCTGGCTTGGCGCTGTTTTTCTTCTTATTGTAGGAATTATTATGTTAATCATTTCATGGCAAGACGAGAGAATGTCCTTAAAATTCATCCGCAAGCTCCCGTTTTTAAATAAATTCACTGAAAATCTCTCATTTTTTAAAGAAAGGAGTATCCAGGTAAAAGATAGTGTTAATACCATTTTAATTATGACTTTGATTGGATGGTTTTTTGCGGCTTTGCAGTGGTTTTATCTTGGCAAGGCGCTCGGAATCGAGCTTCCGTATTATGTTTTCTTTTTACTCCATCCCCTATTGACAATACTGATGTTCGTACCCGTCTCGCCTGCCGGTCTTGGATTGCTGGAGGGGGGAGCAATTGTGGTATTTTCTTTTTTTGGTATTCCCGCAGCACAAGGACTTGCTTTTTCGGTTTTGGTCAGGGTAAGCATACTGCTGGTTGACCTGATAGGCATGAAAACCATAGTAGCGGCATCTGATGAAATAGGCATGAAATACATCAGATAAGTTAATTATCCTTTATTTAGTATATATCATTGATGACGGCAAAGAAAGTCTCAAAGGTGCTCCTTTTTCTTAAGAACATGGTATATGAGAGCACAAGTCCCATGGAAACCTTGCGCTTTGCAAAATACTATCGCAAGAAAGGACTGGATGTGGTTGTGGTACTCTGGGGA
>JBAQYK010000330.1:0-2836 GCA_049299995.1 Candidatus Methanoperedens sp. | reverse complement strand
GGTCAAGACCCACTGTGGGTTCATCCAAAAACAAAAGGCGCGGCTCGTTTAAAAGAGCTTTCGCAAGCGAGAGGCGCTGCTTTGTGCCTGTGGAAAGCGACTCGAACCTGACATTCCTGAACGGTTCAAGTTCGAGCTTGCTAATAACGTTTTCAATCGCCCTGTCCTTATCATTTAATCCATACAGCATCGAGAAATACCGCAGGTTCTCATATACCGTTAGGCTCCAGGGAAAATTCGGGTTCCCGCTGCTTATATTCACGATGCTTTTCACGCGGTTTGCTTCCGCAAGCGCATCCACCCCGAAGACCTCCACGCGTCCACTGTCAGGTATTGTAAGCGTGGAGAGGATAGATATAAGTGTGGTCTTGCCTGCGCCGTTTGGACCAAGGATACCGAATATTTCGCCGTCTTCTATGTCGATGGAAACATTCTTCAATACTTCTTTTTTCCCCTTTATTGCATCTTTATAATACTTGTATATCCCCTGGGCTTTGACTGCAAGCATGGACAGATTAATGATATTAGACACTATAAGCTTTCTTTAGTGGCTAAAATCTTACATTAATAATCGGTATGGATTTCGTTTGTATTTCAGGAAATCTTAAATACAAAACACATGTATCCACTAACTCTTATGCAATTTGATAAGGCGTTAGAAAACCGATAAGGCGACATGATGGACACATATTTATTTTCCGGGATGATTCTTTTTTATTTGATTGGAGCCATCTCTGCGCTTATTTTAAATAAAAGCGACCGCTCATGCGCTTATACATCTTTTTCAAGCGCCTCCCTGGCATCCGTATTCGGGATAATATTCTCTGCTTCAATTTTATTTGGCGATGATTTCTTATTAACTCTTTCAGACTCACCAATTCTGAGTTTTGGCTTTTTTGTGGACAGGTTATCGGCATTTTTCATTTTTGTCATATCAATAACATCTTTTGCCGTGTCAATTTATTCAACAGGGTACGTAAAAGAATATTTCGGAAAAAAGAATATCGGCTACCTGGGTTTCCTTTATAACATTTTCATTCTTTCAATGATTTTTGTTGTTACTTCAAATAACGCGGTCATGTTCTTGATAGTCTGGGAATTGATGTCTATAATTTCTTATTTGCTTGTGGTTTATGAACATGAGAAAGCAGAATCAAGAGAAGCCGGCTTTATTTATATCATAATGACACACATTGGCACCGGATTCATCATCATTTCTTTTTTGATACTGGCAGGAACAAGCGGCAGTTTCGGTTTCGAGACATTCCGTGCCGCAGGTTCGACCATGCCGCCGCTGCTCAAAGATATAGCCTTCCTTTTCGCGCTTATCGGATTCGGGACAAAAGCAGGCATAGTGCCGCTTCATATCTGGCTCCCTTATGCGCACCCTGCTGCGCCGAGTAACGTTTCAGCGCTGATGTCCGGTGTCATGATAAAAACCGCGATTTATATGCTCATCCGTTTTTCCTTTGACTTCCTTGGCGCAGGAGTACAGTGGTGGGGGATGCTGGTGTTGATAATAGCCTCTGTATCCGCGCTTCTTGGCGTAATGTACGCATTGATGGAACACGATATGAAACGCCTGCTTGCTTATCACAGCGTCGAGAATATCGGGATAATCCTTATAGGCATAGGCGTAGCCATGATTTTCATGTCTTCGGGGCATCCTGACCTTGCTGCGTTCGGGTTGATAGCGGCGCTCTATCACACCATAAACCACGCCGTATTCAAATCCCTGCTTTTTATGGGAGCGGGCTCGATAATATCTTCAACTCACACAAAGAACATCGAGGAATACGGCGGGCTTATAAAGAAGATGCCGTGGACTGGATTATTTTTCCTGGTAGGCTCAGTATCCATCTCGGCGCTTCCCCCCTTCAACGGTTTCGTGAGCGAATGGCTTACGCTGCAGGCGCAGTTGCTGAGTATCAACCTCTCGGATAACATAACAAAAATAGCAATACTTTTTAGCGGGGCGGGTCTCGCTCTCACAGGCGCGCTTGCAGCAGCATGCTTTGTAAAGGCATTCGGCATCAGTTTCCTTGCGCTGCCAAGAAGCGCTCATGTTGAACATGCCAGAGAAGCGCCTGTTTCGATGCTGGCAGGAATGGCGGTTCTTGCCGTGATGTGCATTGTTCTTGGCGTCCTGCCCTTTTATGTTGTCGGAATTCTTGATACGGTATCAGCGCCGCTTGTCGGGACAAGCATAGGCTCAAAAATCAGTTTTGATTTTACAATCGGGACACTTTCTTCTTTTCCGGGGAGCATCTCAACAATATGGATTGCCCTGCTGGTATTCGTCTTTCTGCCGCTTCCGGTTATCATTTATATGCTGATGAGCCGGACGAATACGGTGAAATACGAAACATGGGGATGCGGGCAGCCAGTTTCCACGCCGCGGAATGAATATACAGCGACGGCGTTCTCAAAGCCCATACGCATGTGGTTTGGCGGGTTTTTCCGTCCCCACAGGGAGATACAGACCACCTATTCGGATTCGCCGTTCTTTAAGGAGAGGATGGTTTTCGAATCAGAGATAGAACCGGTATTCGAGCGATACCTGTATCGACCGGTCACATGGGTTGTGCTCACAGTATCAAGATTAATGAGGATTATTCAGACCGGCTACATCCAGACGTACCTGCTTTACATACTCGTCACGCTGGTTATCGCTTTGATATACGTGGGAAGCGGGGGGTGAGTTTTCAGGTATCAGGGAAAAATCCTGTTATCCTGTCAAAAAAGTCATCTCTCCTGCGCCGCCTTCGTATCGCTCGCCAGCCCCCCGTCGCGCATTGTAATTATCCTTCCTGTCTGTTGCGCCACAGCATTATCG
>JBAQYK010000329.1:0-3318 GCA_049299995.1 Candidatus Methanoperedens sp. | reverse complement strand
TTGAACTTCAAAAAATGGGCGTGGACATCAAAGAGGAAAAGGACAGGCTGATAATAAAAGGCGGCGCGATAAAAGGCGCAGAAGTGCACGGCTGGGACGACCACAGGATTGTCATGGCGCTGGCTGTGGCAGGGATGGTGGCTGGGGATACAACCGTAGATACTATAGAGTCGGTCAGCATCTCGTATCCAGGGTTTTTTGAGGAACTGAAAAAAGTGGGCGCAGCAGTTGAGATGCCTTAAAATTTATGGATATAGGGTCGGAATTAGAAACGAAATTGCGCAAATTGAATATGGCGTCATTGGGGAGTTTTGGAGAATTTGTTTTTATTTCAACTGTCAATCAAGTTATGAAGCTAACTATTGAACGACTCCACGATAATAAAGCTGATTTTCTTGTTAATGGAAATCCAGTTGATGTTAAGACAACCATACGAAATATTGGTAAAAACGTTTGCGAGTTTTATCCTTACGCTGGTCCAAGAGTTTGTGGAATCCAGTATGCACAGATTGAATTTTTTAAATTAGGCGCAAGAGTTTCTCTTGAAAATGAGCAAATCGGTTTACTAAACCATCAAGAAATAGATGATTTATGGTTAAAGTGGCTAAATGGGCATGGAAAAAAGTATCCAGTTAATAAAAATGAATTAAAAAAGCAATTATATGAACCTATAAAAAATGAAATTAAAAGTTTCTTTTCAAGTCATGGAGTCGATGTGAGAATAATTCTCCGTACTTGCCAAAAGGGTTTTGGTAGAGAAAGTCCACATAATTTAAAGCCAACAAATATAAAAATTAATTCATCAACTGTTTTTTTATCATTTAATGATAGTAATATTTCTCGAGATAATTTTCATATGTTAATCGCATTCCCTGATACTGATTCAGATGGATTACCAATGTTAGAGAAAGTTCATCTGAAAAAACCGAAAGTTGATTTGGAGCGATTACCGAGTCGTTATGTATTTAAAAACATAGAGGATTTGAAAGAACATTATTTTGAGAGATTTGGCTAGAAGTTAGAGATATATTTTAATACCATCTTTGCATGTAGGGTGAGTTATGCCCAGGTGGCCTAGTTGGTTAGGGCGCCAGACTCATAGGGTAATTTTGATGAGGCGTCGAGCTTCCTGAGAAATCTGGAGGTCACGGGTTCGGATCCCGTCCTGGGCATGAATTATATTATTTTAAATATTTAAGATAGTGTCATTTTAGTTTAATGTTATAACATTATATGATTGAGTTAACATTATATGATTGAGTTAATATTATACATGGGTATTAATAAATAATATGAATGTCTGGCTATAGATAGTGTAAAGTGCCATAATTGGAAGGGACATTACACTCAAGGTATTTCATAAAATAACCTTGCATGCAAACAGGAGGTTAAAATGACAACAGGAAAGCTAAATGTATGGATCAGGGAGCCGAATTGTGAATTGTGGAACCCGTGGTGGGTGGAGCTGGAGATTAAAACCTGTGCTGGTAAAGATATCTTCGATATCGACCCCCATATGGAACGCAACAATAAAGAAAGACTGGCGCAGATGTATCCTGCACCAGGCTACGAGGTGAAAATAGGAGGAGCCGCGCATATTGGTGGTTTTAAAAGCATCTCAATAAAGGGAAAGGCTGATATAAATCACATAGAAGTGGATGTCCCGCCGGGATGTTACGTCGTCCGTGCATGGGTTTGCGGGCACAATGAATGGACGGAAAGGGCAATAGTAAATGTTCGCTGCGGTGAACATGCGTGCGTAAATCTAATCGTACCGCACGTCAAAGGCAGATGGGGATGCATCCACAATGTGATAATTCCCTTCATACGAAATGCAGACCTCCTCAAGATACCGCAACCGGAGATTGCTAAAGTGGTTGATGTACTCGTAAAAGCCGGAGAGCTTAACAAAAAGGACATTGTCTATGAACTGAAGGCAAAAGCAGAGATAGCGGCTGGAGTAAAGAACGAATTCGCAAAAAAGCGCGTAATAGAGGCAAAAAGAGCGCTGGAGATAATCAAATAAGTAGAATGAACCGTCAGTGGTCACCGTCTCTGGTGAGCCGCACCTTACGTCAGCAATTTTGTGGTTCCACGCACCTCCGCCTTCAGGGCGGGGGTGTATTGGAATCAGGTGAACAAAGATATATTAGTAATAGAGTCTTATTGATTTTCGGTTGGGTATCAAATGACAGATGAAAAGCCTCACAAACAAATAACCGAGCCGATGCAGAAACAGGTAGAGTTCAGTCTGGAATTAGGCAGGACTTCTGCGATATACGCAGAAGAGATGTTTACGGTGTATATTTCTTTAAAGAATATCTCTAATGAGAATTTACGTATATGGGATTTTGGTGTATTGAAAAGTGTTGAGTTTGATTTTTATAAACGCAAACCACACCCAAAACCATCATATATAGAAAAACTGAGCAAATTTATTTCTAATTTAAAAAAGTCTGAGGAGGAGAAGATAGAGGAAAAAGAGAAGAGAAAAGAGAAAGAAAAGAAAACCGAGAAAGAAATCATTTTATCGCCTGGTGAAACATATACATATTGCTTTTTTGGAACGACTGTTGACTCTTTGTGGTTCAGACCTGATATATATAAATTTATGCTCTGGGTAGATTATAGCAATGGTAAGGGTCAGGACATAAAAGAGTCAAAAGTAGTAGAAATTGATGTTCTTGCACCCATAAAATCAATTATTATTGGAGCTGCTGTTGGAGGATTTGTGGGGGGCGCTGTGAGAATCCTTTCAAAACCACCATACGATTACAGAACTTTGATTGAACTCATTGGAACTATAATCTTGAGTATGTTTGCAGTTATTGTTTTGGCAAGAAAAACAGGTACCCAGACATTAATTACAGTACAAGATATTTATGGTGGGATTCTTGTTGGATTCTTAGTAGGTTATTCAGGAAAAACCTTTTTTGACCAGCTTATTGGCATAACTTCAACTTCACCATCTTCACCAACAAATGTTACAGCAACTAACCTTCAGTATCTTGTTTCACCGGACATGTAAGGGTACGATAAATAATATTCAGTGTTATAGGCTTTGGTTATTTTGTTGTAAGTCCGTCCTGGGCATGTCTTAACCACGTCTAATGCCTTTGGATTTTATAAGCCAGCAAGGAGAGATTTAGAGCATGGTTAAGGATTCAGGGATGCCATCGGTCTATGTTCACTTGATCGGCAGGGAGGCTTTGGGACAAAAATAATAGATCCCTTATATCAATAAGCAATTTCAGTCATTTAAGACAATAACGAAGACTCTCTTACCAATGTATTTTTTTTGGGCATCTATCTTGGCAC
>JBAQYK010000328.1:0-1851 GCA_049299995.1 Candidatus Methanoperedens sp. | reverse complement strand
CATGACCCTGTCGCCGACGTTTCTTTTGCGTACATAATCTGCAAGCGCTCCTATGAGTGGGAGATTTCTGGAGCCCATAAGGAGCATGCCGTCATCGAAACTGAGTTCCGAGGATGCATGTATTTTTTCTATTATAGATGAGAGGTCTTTCATTTATGTCGTCTTAGATACGGATGGTAAATAAGGGCATCGTTTCCCGCTTGCAATGTATTCTCAATCCAACCCGGTATACCCGCATACGCCGACGCGCGGGGAATTGACCACAGGCAGCAGCGTCTCTTCGCCGCATTCGTGTTCGGGGGCGCAATCATCGCAAACCCATCCTTCGCCCGTGCAGCCGCATTGTCCGCATATATAGGTGGCGATTTTTCCGCAGGAAGTGCATGTTACAAGCGGCGCTTCATTTCTTGCCAGAAGCGATACTGTGCTATCCGAATCTTCGACTTCCCGCACCGATATTACTTTCAAATTGAGATGTGTGGGGCTGCCGAAATCGTATTCGTAGCTGAACTTCTTACCCACGCTGAGAACTCTCCCCAGAATGTAATTCATGCTCTTATCTTTAAAATCTATAAAGTATTCATCGGTTTCGGAAACGTACCTTTTATCATCTATTATGAACTGGCTCAGGTGACCGCAGCACTCAACCCATGTATCCCTGAGAAAATTGTCAAGTTTTTTGAGCATCGAGTTCGCAGGTATTTCTAAGTACATCCAGTACTCGTAGAAAGACCTTCCTTCGACAAGAACGGTGAATAATTTAGTTTCTACAGGTACCGGATAGCCTGACGGCTTCCTGAAATGGTGTTTTTGTATGCACGATTCCAGATGCTTTTTCATCGCTGTCTTGCTGAAGCTGGCTCCACAAATAGCACAAGTTCCGTTTGATTTTTGGACGCTATGCTTTTGGTTTTTCATTTTCTTGTCTCTTTGAGCATGGTTTTTATTTCGTCAAGTACAAAAGTTGCATCTTCCAGAGCCTTTATTGCATCCTTTCTTGTGAAATCCTTTTCACCATAGAACGAAGGCGCCCTTGCCTCGGCAAGCCATTTGGATATTCTTTCAATCTCTTTCAGTGAGCTTTCTTTGAATGGAAGCACCTTACTGGCTTCAATACTGAAAATATAACCTGCGTCATGCACTTTCGGGTAATCTATCCCCAGCATTCGAAGGCATCCTTTAATAGCAAGTTCAACCACTTCCTGAGCCCTTCTTACAGCGAGGTTATAGTTTCCCTCATCGACTGCTATTTTCAGGTCTTTTTCAAATATCCAGCCAGCCTCTTTCAGCAGTTTTTCTCCAAGCTCCATAGCAGTGGTCATAGTTCGAGGATTTCACCAGCTTTCATATCAGGCTTTAACTGCCAGTACCATGTGTTATCTTTGAGAATGAATTTCCGTGATCCAAGCTCCTGAAGCCTGTTTTTCATAGCTTTCAGCCTGTTTCTGAAAAAGTCGTCTTTGTCGTATAGGATTATTGAGTCTTCTATCATGTCCAAAAAAATATTGCGATTTTCCATCGCTTCTTCTTTCGATAGGATGAGGCTGCTAAAAATAGGCGGCGCTCCTGAGGCGCTCTCTCGCAGTTTTAGCTCGATTTCTATTACAGGTTCCAGCCGTTCATAATAAGGAGCGGGGGCGTCTTTTAAAATGATGAGAAGGTCGATGTCGCTTTCGTCTTTTGCGGTGCCTCTGGCTACTGAGCCGTACAGGACGAGGGAGATGAGATTATCGCCTATCCTTTTCCGAAGGAGTTGCGTAAATTTATTGAGAATTTCTTTATAATCTTCGTAGCCGCGCATGTTTGTCTCCACTTCTTCACTTTTAATTTGTTTATAACCTTATTAAAGTA
>JBAQYK010000327.1:0-3138 GCA_049299995.1 Candidatus Methanoperedens sp. | reverse complement strand
GCTCCATTTTTGCCCTCACGCTGTCGTCAAGCGCCGTTAGCGTTATGCCCACTTCTATATTCGAAAACTTCTTCAGCAGGTCAATATCTCTCATTACAAGCGAGGATTTTGTCTGGATGCACACAGGAAAATCATGCATCAGCAGGAGTTCAAGGCACCGACGCGTAATCTCATATTTCCTCTCAGCAGGCTGATACGGGTCTGTAACAGTCCCGAGCCCCACAACGCCTTTTTTCTTTACCCGCAGCTCCTTTGAGAGGATGCGCGGCAGGTTTACCTTTACCTCCACACGCTCGCCCCACTTTTCTTTATCCCAGTGGATGACCGCCGGCGCATAGCAATAGACGCAGGCATGCGCGCAGCCCCTGTATGGATTGAGGGCATATTCCAAACCAGGAAGTCTTGACGGGGAAAGCGCGGTTTTTACTGTTATTTCTTTTATCATTTGATGACCTTTACATCACGCTTTGATTCATTCTTTGTGAACTTTGCGGTTAAATATAACTCACCGCAAAGAACGCCAAGAGCGCAAAGTGTTTTCATGATATGTTTTCCATTTTATTTGAAGAAATCCTCAAGCCCTCTCTGGTATAATGTATCCTTCAACACCGTGCTCTCCTTTATCCACCGCGCCTTCGGGATAACAAGCCTCGTGGAAATATAAGCAAAAGCCTCATCAAGAGAAGCGAACTTCATCGGAGGCGCCCGGAGCGCAGCCCTCACATTCTCCCTCACGTTCCACACCCCGACTGGCATGATGTAGCCCGGATGCGCTTCCCTCAGAATCACCACGCGTGCCTGCCTTCTCTCCTTCACGAGGTATTCATTCACCGCAAGCCGCGCGGCATAATAGCAGCCGCCAATCTCCGCATATGTCGTCCTCCCCTCATAACCCTCGGAGGACGACATTATCGCCACGTCCTTCCCGAATGGGTTCCAGACAGTATTGGGATACCATGCCTCGATAAGCTCGTAGCTCCAGGCGCGCGGCATCATCAAAACCACGAACCTGTTATCAAGCTGCCATGATTCAAAAACAAGGAATTCGTTAATCAAAGGGAATTCCTTCATTTTCTCCATCAGGTTAGCGCCAATCATGCTATCGACGGCGGTAATGCTCCACCGCGTGGGAACAAAGCGGCGGGCTTTTCCTTCCCCGAAAGAGCCTACACTAAAGGCTTTCTGGATGCTTGAGACAAGAGTATCCCTTTTATAAAGCTCAAGCACCGCATCTTTTGCCTTGAGGTCGGTATCGTTGTATGCTTTTTCCATCCTCTGGTCAAATTTCGTGTTTCCGACATCGATTTTCTTAAGAGGCGCCGTTGGTCCGAACGGCTGTACCTCGTCATCAAGTACAAGCCTTGCCCTTGGTTTTTTGAGGAATTCAGCCTCTACATCCACAGGGGATGCGGACAGCGCCATCTCTCGCGTGGCTTCAACGATGCGGTTGCCTTCAAGGTCTCTTATATGCACAAGATGCTTGCCGCGGACAAGCTGTGTGCGGAAATCCACGATATCGTCGATACTCTTCCCGATCCACATTTCAGGCGTGTCAAGAAGAGTTGTGTCGCCGTGCGATGGCGGGATTAAAGGACCTATGGACACGTATGGATATCCGATTCTTCCCACGAATACGCCGGGCGGCGAGGAGCCGTCGATGTTCAGGCTGTCGGTTAGCGGCGTGACTTTAGCGCGGGAATAGAATTTGACAAGGACTGGACACCTCTGTTTGCCGCATAATAATTTTGCCCCCCGGCAGAGGATACAGAGGGCGTCGCTTGTGCCGCTAAATAGCGAATCCGGATTTTCCATGGTTTATATTAACGATGATTTGCAGGGATATATAATAAATGCAAGCCCGGTGAAAGTAATCCTGACAAAAGGATTATACTATCTTGAGTAATTATGCACGTCTAATGTTCATTGAAATAGACGGCTGGATGGCAAAACTGCGATTTTCCGCATGCCATTTCATCCCCAACCATCCCAAATGCGGCTGCCTGCACGGTCACACGTATGCGGTCAGCGTGCGGCTCGAAGGCGAACAAATCGGGGAGTTCATTATTGATTTTGAAATGGTTAAAAATATGGTAAACGGGATTTGCGACAGGCTGGATCATAAAGTCCTTATCGCGGAAAAAGACCCGCGCCTTCGTATCTTGAAAAAGGATGGCGTTTCCATTGAAATCATCGAAAGTAAAAAGCGATATGTATTGCCTCTGGAAGACATAGTTTTCCTCCCCACGAAATCGGTGAGCGCTGAAGACCTGTGCAAGTATTTCACCACCGAAATGGCAAACGCGCTAAAATCAAATGGCGCTGATAATATTAAAAAACTCCATGTCAGGGTGGACGAGGGGATAGGGCAGGGGGCGGGGTGTGAGTATGAGATGTAAATTTCATGATTTCTTCATGCAAAAACGGTAATATTTTTTTACACACAGCTTTTACTGAAAAAGTATATACTTATTCAGCTATGTAATACCTTATAACACCAGATTAAGATTACTGAGGTCTAAAATGCCTACACTAACAGCATATATCGAAAAAGATCCTGAAACAGGCTTATACGTAGCGATTGTCCCGGGAATTCCCGGCGCCCATACTCAAGCAAAGACTCTTGATGAGCTTCAGGAGAACATTAAAGAGGTACTGGAACTGTGCCTGGAAGAAATGGAGTCTGAGAACAAGCAATATTTACCTCAATTTGTCGGAATTCAGCAAGTTGAGGTGAGTGGTTGAGCAGGCTCAGGATAATTGATGCCAGAAAAATGGAAAAGCTTCTGTTCAAGCTTGGCTTTGAGAGAGTTCGTCAAAAAGGAAGTCATGTGTTCTACAGGCATCCTGATGGAAGAACAACAAGTGTTCCGCATCATCGAGGAAGAGATTTGGCGCGCCCATTAATAAAAGAGATTTTAAGGGAGATAGAACTCAGTTCAGATGAATATGAGGAGTATTTGGGGAAATTGTAAACTCTCATCACAGGCGATTATCTGGCTTTTTCCCAGGAATTCTTAAAAGAATCAATATCAATCTTTTTCCTCCCCACGAAATCGGTGAGCGCCGAAGACCTGTGCAAGTATTTCACAACCGAAATGGCAAAGGCGCTGGAATCGAATGGCGCGGATAATATTAAGA
>JBAQYK010000326.1:0-16053 GCA_049299995.1 Candidatus Methanoperedens sp. | reverse complement strand
GCAGGCAGCGGTCATGGAATGTTTTCCAACATTTACAAGCTGTTTGGGCGCACCCCATGTTGCACCACTATCCCCATGGCATCCCTCACAACTATTACTGATATTGGTTTGTGTCAGGTCGGATTTAGTAAGGTAATGGCTCACTGTCGCATTGATGCCGGCAGTAATATTATTTTTGGCATCAATGCTCTTGTTATGGCATATCTGACATGAGCCTGCTGTGAAGTTCGTGGAATGGACCTTCTGTCCTGATAAAACCGCTCCAGGGTAGTGCTTGTAAACCTTGGTAGCGTTCATGTATAGCGCGGGCTGGCTAATGCTTACAACACCATCGGCAGTATGGCAGTCCGCACACCTGTAAGCCTTGGAGCCGCCGGTTAATGTAGTATTATCCTTCAAATCGGGATGCCTTTCCATCTGTTTCCCATCGCTCTGGTGGCATGCCCAGCAGGCGGTATCGATAAGCCCGAAAGCACCGCTTCCGCCCCATGCTGTTGCATTGGTCAGGTTCTTGTGTTTGGAAAATGTACTGTTAAATGCCGTGAAATTTACCAGCATGCTGCCTGGAGCCTTGCCCGAATCCGTAGAGCCTATATTATGACACTTTGTGCAGTTAGGTCCGCCGGTCAGAGGCTCTATGCTGACATTATGTAAGCCCGCAGGCTTAACGACAGTATCTCCAGAAACGCTGTTTGTCTCGTTGGTATGGCAGATATAACAGTTCTTGAGAGTGTAACCTTTACCCACATGTTCCTGAGCGTTCACGCCAGTTCTATTAGCTTCAAAGTAAGGGGCATTGAATGGGGCAGTATCGTTGTATTTTTCATGGCAGTCCCTGCAGTCCACAAGTATCCCTCTGTCGTTGGTTTCAGGTGGGGTCAAACCCAGATCCCAGGTCGCTCTGTCCTGGAAAGTTGGATAGCCGCTTGAGTTCTGCGGGTCAGCTATATCTCCTGAGGCGTACTTCGAAAGATGGAACTTCGCCCTGCCGCTTGCGTTATGGCACATCTTGCATGTAGTGTTTGCGATGCCGTTGTAGCTGTGGTTCAGCATCCCGCCTGCAAGCTGGGTTACGTTCTTTTGAGTAGATTTGAAAGGACTTGTGTTGTTAAGGTGGCAGGTTTCACAGGTGCCGCTTGAGCGGGTCATGCCTGCGCTGTGCATGGATGGCTTGCTGGTCATGTTGTGGCAGTACTCGCATGTATAGCTGCTCGTGGTGGTATTACCCCTGTACTGTGAAGCGTTGGGCATATGCGAGAATATCTGCCTGCCTGCGCCCACGAAAAGCGAGCTGCCGTTGTGGCAGCCCTGGCAGGTGGAAGCGTTTGGCTCAACCGGGGATTTTGTCATTGACGAGTCATGCAATTTAAACGATGCTGGAACTGCGCCCGGCGTGCTCGCATTATGACAGTTGCCGCAGCTTGTTATATTGTCGTTTGTCCCGTTAGCCGGATTATGACCCTGGTTATAAACTTTTTTAGTGGCGTTGTTCACGGAATCAGATGAATTGTGGCATGGCGCGCAGTAGTCATTCCCTCCCGTTGTCCAGTTATTTATGGCGGGTTTGATAAGAGTGGCTGAATGAGTCTCATTGCTGACATGACACCCACCCTTACTGCATGTCATGCTCGCGTTCGTGATATTCGCGCCTGTATTATTGGTGTGCTCGATAATGACCTTTGACGCAAACCCGTTCTGGTGGCAGTTGTAGCAGTTGTTATATGTTGAATTGCCTCCTGTTGTGAGATTGTCCGAGTGTATGTTCTGCGGGGCATTTCCTGCCTTCATGGCATCGCCGTTATGGCAGTAGCCGCAGTCTGTGATGCTGCCTGTGGTTGTATTGTGATACGAGTTATTGACTTTAAGACTTGAACCGGAGCCGGCTGTTATATGGCAGGGTACACATCTATCGTCTTTGCCCGATGTCCATGCGCTCGCTGAAGGTGTCTTCAATGTGCTGTTATGTATCCTGTAAGACTGCAGGTCTGAAGTATGACAATCCAAACACTCCAATGTTGTTGTATTTCTAATATCAGCCGTGCCATTTGCAGTATGTTCGAATATAGACTTGCTATGCTGGTTTGCAAAGGGGAACATGCTTGAAGCATTGCTGTGGCAGTAATTACAGTAAGCATCCCCTGAACCAAGATTGCGCTTTAATCCATAGTGGCTTACGCTGTCATCGCCTCCGTGCAATCCATCATACACAGCGCCAGTACCGCTATCCGGGTCATTGGCTGCAACCATCATTTCACTCTTATTATGGCATGAATAGCAGTCCCCTGCAGAAGGTGTGAATATGGTTGTACCGTTTTGCGTATCTGCTTTGTGCTGTGTAACATTTAGCAGCGTATTTATTGGCGTGTAATTGAAATTTTGACCTGCCTTTGAAATGTGGCAGTCTGTGCAGTTATAGGGATTCTTATACCTGTCTACAAAAGAATGGTTGCCTGCCTGTGGAGCTGTTCCATTCGTGGTATGGCATGCCCAACATTTCTTGTTCTCGGCGTCAACCCCGGATGCCGATGCGCCGCTGTTCAGATTCTTGTGAATCGCGCTTGTATCGTTCATGACAGAGAAATTAACAAGTTTGCCCTGTGCCATCCCTCCAATATTGTGGCACGCTATGCAATCAGGACCTCCACCTGTACCCGCGCTTACATCTTCAATATGGAAAGTAACTGGTGCGCTTGTGGAATTAACGTGGCAGGTATAACAGTTTGAATTAGCTGCTGTGGCATGGCTTCCACCTTTCTTGCTCAGGTTGGCGTTGCTTGTGCCCAGTATTCCCCAGGCAGCCATGTTGCTGTCGTTCCTGTGGCAGTATGTGCAGTCCTCGGTGTTGCCCGAGCTGTTGTACATGAGTTTGCCGCCAGTCTTGTTCATTCCGTAGTGGGACGTTGTGGCATTCTTGTTAGATTGTGTCGGATCGTTGAAAGTCCCAAGGCTGTTATTATGGCAGTCCGAACAGAATACGTTCTGGTACCTGCTTGTGTTGACGTCTGTTGTGTATGGGTAGGGTATGTGCCTGCTCACATTCTTTGCACTGTACTTGATTGAGCCCGTAATATGGCAGTATGTGCAGTTATTGGCTGTGGCATTCTTATGAACTGAAGAGTTTCCACCGTGGCATGCCTTGCACGCAGGCTCTGTGTTAGAGGGTGTAGAACCGTCGAGGGTGGCATGCATGCCGCTTGCGAGGGATGCATTATCTACGATAGGAGCTCCCCCCTTGTTGCTGCTATGGCAGTTGTTGCAGTAGCTCCAGTCTATAGCCTTTGTCACATTGTGCAGTGCAACGGGTGCATTGCTGCTTGATGCCGAGGAAACATTGGTGTGACACTGGTAGCAGTTGTCAGGCGTTGTACCGTAGTTGCCCTTATGCCATATGGGCTCTGCATAGAATGGTTTTGTCTGGTTGTAAGTATCGTGGCAGTTAGTGCAGTTGGCGTTTGTGCCGTTAACCCAGCCGTTCCATCCGGGTGCCTGCACAGTGCCGTTGGGATACTGCGTGAAGTGAAATTTCTGTGCGGCATTGGAGTTGTTGTGGCACCAGTCGCAGTTGATGTTGTTTGAAACATTATGGGTTGCATTATCATGTCTGGTTCCATCAAGATATGGAATCTTTGTTGCCTTGAAGCTTCCAGTTGTCGTGCTATTATGGCAGTTGTTGCACCTGTCTGGCGGTAAGCTCACTGGCGAATGCATCTTATTTGCAACCATGTTTCCGTGACACGATTCGCATGTAAAGCTGTCCTGCGAGGTGTTTGCCTTGCCAAATGGCGCACCGGGATAATGGGTATAAACCACTCTCTGATTTGTTACATAGGTAGAATCCTGGTGGCACGTTACGCATGTGGTGTTTGCAGTAGATTTGTTCGTGAGTGTGGATGTGTGGATTCTCAGGGCGCCCGTGCTTGTTTGACCCTGAGAGCTAGCATTATGGCAGTACCCGCAATCTGCGGTTATTACCGAAATGTTTGAACTGTTGTGACCATAGACATACTTTGTTGCGTTTGCATTGCCTGCCCTGTGGCATGGGGCGCAATAATCGAACTTTCCGGATGTCCAGACCTGCACAGCAGGTTTGGTTAGCGTAGCATTATGGATGAAACCCTGTGCATGGCAGGTATTGTTTGTGCATCCTCTGCCCGTGGTATTCTTTAAACCCGCATCCGTATGCTCGAATATATTCTTATTTGAGGACTTCAGCATTGCAGATTCAAACCCCGTTGTGCTGTTCTGGTGGCAGTATGTACAGTTGGCACTTGTGCCGTTACGAATATCTGTGCCTCTCTTCTTGCCATAATGACCAACAGAAGCATTTGAAGATGATACATCGGCATCGTTATGCCCCTGCAGCATCTCGCCCTTGTTGTGGCAGGTATAGCAATAGCTGGCGTTTGCAGTCCTGATATCCGCCCCGCCTGCAAAGTGTTCTGATACATTGAAGCTGACATATTTTCCGCTCTGGCTTCCGCCTGAGGTGTGGCAGTCCTCGCATTTATAGGGATTCTTGTACCTTGCCTGGTCGTGCTCGTTCTTATCTGAACCATCGCCGTGGCATGCCCAGCATCTCTTGCTGTCCGCTGCGTATGGGACTGTGGCGTTGCCGCTTGATGCACCGCTATTTAGGTTAAGATGTATTGAATCACTCCTGTTCATGGCAGCCACGTCCACTTCTTTTGAGGCTGCCCCGCCAATGTCATGGCATTTGGTGCAGTTTGCATTGCCAGGCGCCTGGACTACCGAGTGAACAGCCAGCGGCGCAGCATTATAAGTATTGACATTGGTATGGCAGCTATAACATTCATCCGTGTTGTTCCCCGTGCCCGCATGGGGCTTGGCTGGCGCGTAGAAAGGCGCCTGGTTGTTATATGATGAGTCATGGCAGTTAGTGCAGTTCACCAGATTGCCTGACTGCCAGCTTCCCCATCCGGGATTGGCAATGCTTCCATTGGCATACGGTGTGAAGTGGAAAGACGCATTAGCATTGGAACTGTTGTGGCACCACACGCAATTGGAAACATTTGAAGTTGAGGTGTTATCGTGGGAGGTTGTATCAATATATGAATTGAAGCTCTGGTTTGCCCAGTATGGTCCTGCTGCTGTGGATACGTGGCAGTCCGCGCAGCCATAATTCGGTTTCTTGACCAGCCCTGAGGCATGCATGCTCTGTCCTGCTATGCCGTGGCAGAGTTCGCATGTCCTTCCGCTAAGGGATGTGTTGCCTTTGTCCTTGCTGGCATTGGGGAAATGGGTGAGTATCTTCCTGCTCTTAACATAAGTGGATGAAGCGTTGTGGCATGCGACGCATGTTGTGGCGCCTGTTGGATAAGTGAGATTGTCGGAATGGACATTCAGGCTATAACTCAAGGCGGTACTTCCCAAGCTTCCCGAATCATGGCAATAGTTACAGTTGGTCATATTATCCGAGCTTGAGTTGGCTGGATCATGCCACTGCCCGTACACGGATTTGTTCGCAAGCCCGGTGGGTTTTGGTTTGTGGCAGGGAGCGCAGTAGTCCTTTTGCCCCGATGTCCATGCTGTTTGCACGGTCTTGTTAAGTGTAGTGTTATGGATTCTTCCTGACCCGTGGCACACGGGGTTATTGCAGTTCAGCGAAGTGGTATTTTTTATATCTGCGCTGGTGCTTGCGGTGTGTTCGAATATGCTCTTGTTGTGCTGGTTCAGATAGGGGAATATGCTTGATGAGTTGCTGTGGCAGTAATTACAATAGCCGTCCGTGTTCTGGGCAGAGCCGTTGAGCGTTGTCCTCTTGACGCCGTAGTGATACGGGCTGTTGTTTCCTCCGATGGTGGCGTTGTAATTATCGCCGCCAGAAGCCCATGCCGTTATATTATAGTCATTATCGCTGTTGTTGAGTCTCATCTCGCCAATATCCTGGTGGCATTTCAGGCAGGAGAAGGTAGCTGTAGCATTATAAGAAGCCTTTATTTTCGTACCATTGGTGAAATGCTCCGAAACGTTGAGCGCGCCTTTGCCTGTCGCCCATGCATACCTCACCCCTGTTGACACATGGCAGTCCGCGCAGACATAGGGATTCGTATATTTTCCTTTGGCGGATGCGTCTCCTGTAGTGTTATGCCCTTCGCTGTTTCCGTTGCCATGGCATGCCCAGCAGCCTTCGTTCTCATCCGCGCCTGCGGTGGTATTTATGCCGCCGTGTATGGATGTATTAAATGCCGGATAGTCAATATGTCCTTTATCCGTGCCGCCTGCTGAAATGTTATGACAGCTCTTACAATCAGGACCGCTCCCGGCTCCTTGATTTATCTCTTCCGCATGGAAAGTAAATGTGGAAGAGTCTGTATAATTGTGACAGCCACCGCACTGGTTGTTTGTATATGAACTATGTGAAGCCTTATTGCTCAGGTTCTTTGTGGTTGAAGTATTAATGCCCCACTTTGTCATGTTGGCGCTGTTTCCATTGTGACAGTAGGTACAATCTTCCGAATTGCCTTTGGATGAGGTATTGCTGTACATGAGCTTGCCCCCTGTCCTGTTAAGCCCGTAGTGTCCTGTTCTGGCATTTATCGGGTCGGCTTCATTATCGTTTATTAGCGCAGTGGTGTTGATGCTGTTATTGTGGCAGTCGGCGCAAGACCACAATGGTGTTGAATCCGCGGTTATGTTTGCCTCAGGAATTATGAAACCTGGTGGGATGTGCTCATACACTCTGGTCGCATTACTGTAGTTCAATTTCCCGGTTGTATTGGTATGGCACTTATCACACGTCTTTACACCTGGATGGTGGTCATCAGAATTATTGTATAACCCATCTCCGTGGCATGCCCAGCATGCAAGCTCAATCGGGTTTGAAGCATTGGAGACATTTGCCGATGCGTTCTTGAGATTGGCATGCATTCCTTTTCTTAGAGCATCCACATCTACTTTCTTGTACTTGGTATTGGAAGCGCTCGTGTTGTGGCATGTAATGCATTGCCGGTTACCGCTTGCCCCGATCTGCACGTTATGCACGAACTGGGATGTAGTGGTGTCGCCGCTCTTTCCATGACAACTGAAGCAGCCGGAGTCGTTCATATTGCTGTAGGAGCTGCCCGTATGGTTGACATAACCCGGCTTGCCGAGAGGGGCATAGGTGGTGTTGCCGGTTATCTCTGGCGGGATATTTTCAGGAGGATTCCTGGTAACATTGTATTCCTTGACCATATCCGAGTAATTGGAAGCTCCCTGCCAGTGGCACTGCTGGCACCATGTGGAGTTCTGCATATCTGTGGTATTGTACTTGTTATTCCCTTTGAACTTATCAGGCGAGCCGATAGCAGGATTTAAATAGTGCTTATTTGGAGAATGGCACTGCTCGCATGGGTACTGCAAGCCCCTGTCTGTATAAATATAGAGATAGCGGATGTGCATCACATCGGTGGTCACGTCTGCGTCGCTCTGGTCATTGTCTACGAACTTGACGCTTACGTTGCCTGTTACGCCATTGGCGGAGTTGATATAGTGGGTGCTGTTTATGTTTTTAACATAGTCGAAGAACACGCCCTTGTCAAGAATATCCACCAATTCGTATGCTTTGGAGGTATTGTTGTAAATCATCAGCGATGTGTTTTCTTTGTGCACCTGGTAAGACATGCCAATCGAGCGGTTGCCGCTTACTGGCACGCCCGTGGTATTGACTACGAGTTCGTACCTGTTCCTCACTTTCTCCTGGAATTTAAGAAGGATATTGTCGTAATTGACAGTATAAGTTTTTGATGTCTTTACCCCGCTCAATACCGTGTACAGTTGAAGCCTGTAAGGAGTTACAGAACCATCTTCACTAAAAACCGATGCAAAGCTGTTGTTGGTTAAATTGAGCCAGCCTGTGTTGCTTGCGTTACTATTGCTTGCAAGGGTTGCTGTAGCGCCTGAGGGTTTAACGATTATCAGATAAACCGTCTGGGTATAGGTGCCATCCGAGGTTATATTATAATCTGCACTGGCATTGGTAAAGGCATAACCATAAGAGGAATTTGGGTTGTAATAAAAGGAATAATTCCACCAGACATAACCGTAGATAGTTCCTGCGCCGCTCCCTGTGGTAAAAGAAGCTTTCAAAGAACCTGCCGGATTGCCCTTGGTACTATCTTGTGCAGCGTTAACCACGCTGCCTGCCGTATTCCCGCTCATGGCAGTTGAAGATGTCCAGTTTGGAACGGGGGGGCCATTAATCTGCTGCTCTTTCTTATTAAATGGAACTGTGCTTCCATTCCCACTCCCAATCCTAGTCTCGTTGAGCTGCATGTATTCATTGCTTGGCACCATGATGTTTTCAAAAGGATGCAACGGGTCTATGCTGCCGTTCCCGCCTAAAATATCGTAGCTTGCAAACTGGTAGGTTGTGGGAGTATATTTCCAGTAGTCTCCCCACTTGGTGCCATTGCTGGGGTCGTTGCTGTGCGCCTGATTATAGACCTTGGGCGCTTTCTTCCCTGAGAGGTTCTGCGTGGTGTTATCCACGCTTGTGGACTTATGGCAGTCGTAGCATGTTGCACCGGTTAATTTTGCGCCGGTGAAATTGCCGTTGTACTGGATGAATTGAATTGGATGAATCCATGTGGAGGAGGTATTGCTCACATTCCCCATGTGGCAGTCCCAGCAGGTGAGGGTATTGTTATGGGCGTTGTAGCTGGTATTGGAATGGCATGACAGGCAGGTTGTATTTATGTTGCTCTCGTTAAATATTGGAACTACGAGCGTATCGTCATGCAGCCTTCCTGGCTTATGGCATGTATTATTCCCGCAGCCAGGAGTGGTTATTTGCGAGGCATGGTCGCTCCTCACCTCGTTGGCAGGGTTTGCAAATGGTCCCATCACAGTGCTCTCGTTCTGGTGGCAGTAGCCGCAGTATTCTACTTTTCCTACAAGCGGCAGGAAGAATGATGTCCTGTTCTTGCCGTAATGCGAGGCTTCTTCACTGCCGTTCTTAGGTGGATATACCGTTTCATTCCATGTATTGACCATCTCATCCTGAGCATGGCAGTCGGGACAATCTGTTACAGCCGTGGTTTTCATGTCAGAAGCATACCATGTATGCCTGGAATTCTGGGGCGCGCTGAAGTTGTATGCAGAGGTGTTGTAGTGGCATGAAGTGCAGTTTCTTGGGGTGTCGTAGCCGGTGGGGTGCTCTGTAGCTGATAGGTTTGTGGAGTTCACTGCCCTGTTAAAAACGTATGAGTTATTGGTATGGCATGCCCAGCAGATGCGCGAGGAGTTTGCTGCATTTGATTTTTCGTTCAGGCTGCTGTGAGTATAATTTTGATTTGTAATATTGACAATTACAGGGTCAACCTTCATATTTATGGGAGCTTTGCCTGTAAGGTTGTGACAGTTAAGGCACCACATGCCGCCGAAGACGCCAACTGGCACGAGATGCGTGTCGAGCTTGTTGTTATCTATGTGGCAGTTCTTGCAGTTGGTCTTGCCGTCATGGACAACATTCGTGCCGCCGTTGGCTGTGATGTTCAATCCGCCTGTGATGTTGTGGCATGTAAGGCACTGGTCGCTGATGCTTCCAGAGCTTGAGATATCCACGGACATATTGGGCATGGTTAAGCCGTGTGGACCAGCATGGCATAGGGTGCATGTAACATTGGCTTTATTGCCCGTATGGTTGTGAGCTTTCTGGTTATTTATGCCTGCCAGGGTATCATTGCCAGAAACTGCCCCGCCTTGCGACCATGGGATTACAGTAGTACCTTCAATTTCAGTAGTCGAGTGGCAGCTTAATCCGCCGTATCCGCTGGTACTCTGAGAGCATGAAGGTCTGTCCGTCAGTGTAGCCCTATCTCCAGCACCATAGTCAAACCAGTTACTGCCAGCAGGGTCTTGATGACAGAACAGGCAGTAAACAGCACCTCCACCGCTATCGTTTTTCCATGATACATCAAGGAGTGGATCATCTGCTTGTGTAGAGTTCCATCGGTATTCCTGCATCCCTTTTACTGTCATTGTGGAGTCCGGAAGCGAGTCTCCAAGCTCTTTGAAATGAACATCCAAGTAATCGTAGGGAATTGTGTTAGACACGCTTTCAAAAAAGTGCTCATAGCCGCCATGGCAGTTGATACATGTATCCGATGCCGTCGTGGTTATATGTGCAGGATGGGATGTTGTGCCAGCCTGGTGGCATTTCCCCCAGCTTACAAGAACATACGTAGTCATATTTAATCCTGAACCTGTGTCTTTTACAAGGATTTTCACTCTGATCTGGTCATCCATTCTTGGAGAGGTTGCGACGTCTGTCGTAAGGGCTGATGGCATTGCGACCATTGTTGTGTACAATCCGTCGTTGCTAATAGCATCTCCCGAAGCACCTGTATCATTCAGGTTTTTGGTGGTTGTGAAATAAGTATTGTTGCCAACCATATCACTGTGTCTTGTCCAGACACCTTTTTCAAAATGGTCAAATGTTGTGTCATTCAACGTGACCTGGACTGTCCTGTTTTTCATTATATTCCCGTCATCGTCCAGCACGAAAGCATACAATAGTATGGTCTGACCTTCATCATCCAACTTGTTAAATGTCGGCGTTGTGGTCTTTGCACTCATCCACCACGCTGTATAAACCTTTTTATCAGTAAAAGCAACAACCTTTGTCGGCACACCCGCAGCCTCAGCAGGCGCAGCCAAGTTCGCAAATATCGCAACCGCTAATATTACCGTAACTAAAAACGCAATCTTTTTTCCCGTATTTGTTTTACACATTTTCGACCCGTGTTAGTTTTTACTTTTTTACCTGCTGCACACTCAACACTGCCGTTTTTTCGATACGAGACACCGTCCCGTCCCCGTTTTTAATTGCGCCAAGAAAACTATTTATGACTTATCTCAGCTACCCGTTTTTGCGTTTTTCCCCGTTTTTTATAACGCAGCCCCGTTTTTCCTATCCTGTATGCGCGTTATTGTGAATCGTTCGTTCACATAAGAATGTTATGTTTTGATAGAATATATAACTTTCCCTATAACATGATAATCATAATGATAAATAATAATTAATAATCATGCCTGTATATCAGGTATTATTTTGATTCATGCACGCACAGAATATCATTGTTAATCCTCATAAGCTCAGATTCGTCATAAGCATCGACATCAACAAGATAAATCAGATTATTGACATCGCAATACCATCCTATCATCGCTTTAATCCTCCCGCCTTTTGAGTATTCAGCCATGTAAGCATTATGTCCGTTTTTCTTAAACTCCACGATCTCAGACGACGGGGATCCTGCCAGCAAAATCTCCTTTGCCTCAGCCCGCCTATAAATATTTTTAACTAACACCACATCCTCGGAATCTCCGTTAAACACCTTTATTTTTGAATTCCGGGTGGTTATATTAAAAGAGCTTCGGTTGCCTGTGAAACTGGCGGATTTATAATACCCGTCTTTATGAGGTGCAAGGGAATTTAATCCCAAAAGCCTGTATCCTGAAAAAGTCTTACTCCAGTTTCCTGTATTGACTTTCACGCCCAGGAAATCTAAATAAAACCAGTCCCCTTCCTTATGTTCATAATTTGAGACAGCAGGAGTGGAGCCTTTAATATTTTTATTTTTAAGATATTCTGAAATACTCGCAACAGAGCCGGATTTTTGTTTTAAAAATAATAGGTTTCTTGCAGTATTAAACTCAAGAACAGGATAGTCATCAGTGTGCAGAGATGCGTTTACGGCGTAAGCTTTTATGTCTTCATCAGACAGCGCAAAACTTTTTATAACAACATCAGGCATATTACTTTTTGGAAACACTTCCCCGAATTCATCAGATAATTCTCCAAAACCGCCTATCATAAGATTCAGGTCTTTCCTGATGCGAGGGTTTTTATTCATCGTTTTGACGATATGAGAATAATCCATAGCTACAGGTTCCATGGAAGCTATCATAATTCCATCATTGCCAGACACCCACAGCGTTGCATATGGAAAAACCTCTTTTACGGTTCTTAAGAACACTTTCGTATCTGCTTCGCTAAAATCATAGAATGGAATCCACTGGGAGAACACGCCTTTTTCATTCAAATGCTCACTTACAATACGATAAAATTCTTTTGTGAACAAACCCGATTCCCCTGAAACCCAGAGATTCGACGGCTCAGAAACTATAACGTCATATTTTTCATTTGAAGTTAATAGATAATTCCTGGCATCAGCTATGATCAGGTTTACCCTGCCGTCATCCAGAGCTTTGCCATTATATTCTGAAAAATACCTGCGTGACGCCTCAACCACCAGTGGATTTAACTCAATAACATCCACGGAAGATATATCAAAAGCTTCAATCACTCCCAAAGTGAACCCTCCCCCCAGTCCTATATTTAACACCTTTGTTGGTTCTGGATTCGCAAACATGGGGAGATATCCCAGAAGGAACTGGGTACTCATGTCATCCGGCGTATTGCTGGCATCAACCTTGTTGTTTATCCACAGGCTCCGCCATCTACCTTCATCTTCTACTACCACAGTACCGTATGCGTTATTTCCATAGAAAACAACTTCCTCTTTCCCGGCGTATTTCTCAATTTCTCCGGTCGGGTCGCGTGTGATTTTATAAACACCTTTTACCACCGGATAAAACGTAAAAGAACTCATATAAACGCCTAACAGTAAAGCGACTGAAAGAAGTGCATAAAACCTCGACCTGTCCTCTTTATTTGAAAAATGAAAAACCATTATAGCCGCTAAAATATTTATCATGGCTGCGACAATAGTCGTCTTTTCCAGCCCCACAGTCGGAATCAGGATGAATCCTGCTGCAAAACTCCCGAATATTGCCCCGAATGTATTGGAGGAAAAGACAATGCCAATATCCCTGCCTACACTATATTTATTACTTGCATAAATCTTGCTTATTACCGGAAGTGTTGCACCCATCAATGTTGTGGGCACAAGCATGAACATAAACGAAATAAAGAAAATCGAAGCCATGAACAGATAAAACGACCCTGTGATATTGTAAAATATTAATAATAGTATCTCTATTTTATTAAAAAATAATAGTATAGACATGCTGGAAATTCCGATTCCAAGTTCGATGCATGCAAAAATTTTTACGGGATCTTTTTTAATACCAATATATTTTCCCGCGGCGTAGCCGCCAAGTCCGAGACCGGTAAAGAACGCCGCCAGCATAAGGGAAAATGAATAGGCGCTTGCCCCGAAAGCAAGAGTTAAAAGCTGAGTCCAGACTACTTCATAAACAAGAGCGGCAAACCCTGATAAGAAAAAGCCAAGCAGTATTGCCCGCCTAAGAGCTATCATGTTTCCCCCGTCTTTCAGCCGCCTGTGCCAAAATATAAATTCCTAAAAATATATTTAGTATAGCTGCGATTATTACAGTTTTGCTCAATCCCAATAAAGGCATCAAAACAAACCCCCCAAGAATGACGCCAATACATGCGCCAATCGTATCTGCGCTGTAAACAATACCGATATCTTTTCCTATCCCTTTTATCTCGCTGTTGTAAATTTTAGCAATAACAGGAAAAGTTCCTCCCATCAATGTTGTGGGGATAATCAATGAAACAAAAGATAATATAAACAGAGATAACAGGAAAACCTGCTGGTTCCATGAAAAAATATCATATAAAGACAGATATAGGTAAGGGATACCTCTTAATATCGCAATCATGGCTATTCCATAAACGCCTATGGTTATTTGAAGATATGAAAAAAGCCTGACAGGGTCTTTATAAATATCTGCCGTTCTCCCCAGGTAATAGCTGCCAAGCGCAAGACCTGCCATGAAACTTGTAAGCACCGTGCTTACAGAATACATGGAAGTTCCGAAGATATATCCAAGCTCTCTTCCCCATACAACCTGATACATAAGGGCGGATACATTGGAGAGGCAAAAAGCCATCAATATCGTTCGTTTAAAATTTGCCATTTTTTCTACATTACGCAACTATATTATAAAAATTATAGCAATTTCATCAATGTCGGGATTGTTGTTCGCGAACTTATTTAAAATGCTTCAACTTCCATTTAAATTCACATGCACATAATCGTCATTGAACTGTGCATAAGGCTCAGCCTGGAAAGCCTGGTAAAATGATGCCCTGTCCCACTGCTCAAACTCAAACTTCCCCATGAACCTGCTCGCGTCAAGCACCAGCCATCTGCCTTTGTTATTGAACTCAACCCATGCATGATGCCGCTTTTCCCCGTTATGGACTGTATATCCCATATCTACATGTACCTCCTCCCCTGTGTAACCGTATGCAAGTAAAAGAGAAGCCAGTAAATCAGCCTGCCCAAGGCAGTCCCCTTGCCTGCTCTCCAGCACTTCGGCAGCAGTCCTCCGTTTGTCATATTTCTCTGAATACTCTACCTCGTCCCTGACAAAAAGATACATCTTCTCAGGGCTTCCCAGAGATACGGCAAGCTCTTTGATTTTTGGGTCTTTGTTGCCTACCAGCAGCGGCGCGTACTTAATCACGGGGTCGGGAGCCTCGGCATTAAGAATGTCCGCCTCATGAGTGACCTCACCAAGCTGTTTTTCAAGCTGCTGTTCTTCTAAAAAAAGGATGGTTGAAGTTGCCAGAAGTATTAAAACAATGGAACTGAAACCTAAAAAATACCTGTGGTAAAAGATATTTGTGGGGTTCAGTATTTTTTCCGTGATGAGTTTTTCCATACCGTATCCTCTGGATGATTGTTCGTGTATTTAAGAACAAGATTGATTTGGTAGTATAAATACTTTCCATTTGATGAAAATCATTATTTTATTTTCTGATTCTGATTATCAAAGCCGCACTTAAAAGCGCTGCCAGCGCCCCATAAACCCCGATTGCATCTCCCTTCGGAGGTTCCTCCATCCTGAGAACAGTCAGGTTTATGCCGTCACTCAAAACATCGCTTATTATTCTTTCGTCATCATTGACAAGCTTGATACCCTCTGGTTGAATTGCAGTTACGCCTGCTTTCTTAGCCCTGAATGTAGCTTTTGCAAGAATACCTTTTGCTTTCACGCCTGCAACGTTTCCTGTCCTTGTCTCGGCATATGCCATTTCGCCTTTCTCGTTATCCACACTGTTCACTATAGTTGCACCGCCAAGAAATTGCCCCTGCTCAAGGCTTACTCCTTCCAGGATATCGGTATCAAACGAAAGTTTCAATTCTGCGCCATAAACAGATTCCCTTGGCGTTATATGGACATTGACCGCGAATAACTCGTTTTCAGAAACGCTGCATACTGAAGACAGTGTTACTACGGTATTATCCGGATGCATTGTTTCAAACGTATTTTCAGCTGCGGTGGCGGTCGCATTTGGTTTTGAATCCTTGCCTGGCGGATAGGTATTGTCCTGCGTTGAACCGCCTGAGGATGGCTGTGTTCCTGTAACCGCGGGCGTTTGAGCAGCTGTAGATGTCGGCGTTGGCGTTGCGGTCTGTGTCTGCTGGAGTACTGTCACACTGCCTCCCGTTGTAGTGCCTGGAATCTCGCTGGCATTAGGGTCACTGATAACAACATTTGCAAAAGTTACAGCCGTTGCCCCGGCATTCAATCCCCTGAAGGTAACATTTGCCAGGGTTCCGCTTGTGGTCATTCCTGTACCCGTGCCTGACCGCGATAGTGAATATGTTATTTTCCCATTGGCGTTGTCTATTGACTTTGCACCTTCTATAGTCGAAGCACCGTCGCTCCCTAGTAAAGCTCCTTTATCGATTCTTATTGCTTCGACTATCGTTTTGTCAAAGATAAGACTGAACTGTACCCCATATATGCTACTCCCTTCAGGATCAAGTAATACTGAAATTGTTATATTATTTCCCGATGTTACGTCCTGGGTTTGCGGCAAAATGCTCACCTTTGCCGCCTGTGCGTTAAAACCGAGCAATATGATAATGAATATTGAAAGGTAAAGTTTCCATCTTAAGTCCATTTCTTTCCTATTCTTACCGCATCCAATATATCTATTACCCCGTCCCCGTTCACATCAGCGCTGTCATCAAAATCATTGTCCTGCATTACTCTTCCCCAATTTAAGCCCAGCAAGGACAGGTCAAGCACATTAACCACATC
>JBAQYK010000325.1:0-4811 GCA_049299995.1 Candidatus Methanoperedens sp. | reverse complement strand
ATAGAAGTTCCTGTGAACCCGATTGCGCTGGCTATCTCTTCTGGCGCTACATTCGTGGCAAGGAGTTTTGCCGGCGATGTCAGGCATTTGCAGAAAACCATCGTGGATGCAGTTAAGCACAGGGGTTTTTCGCTTGTGGACGTATTCCAGCCGTGTGTGAGTTTTAACCCTGTTAACACATACGAGTGGTACAAGCAGAGGGTATATGATTTGGAAAATGCGGAGCATAATTCAGGTGATAAGATGGCTGCTTTTTTGAAGTCGCAGGAATGGGGCGAGAAAATACCTATCGGCGTGTTTTATAAGGTGCTTTCGCCTACGTATGAGGACGAACTGCCGCAGATTAAGGAGATGCCGCTTGTGAAGCAGCAGATAGAGAATGCTGATATTAGCAAGCTGATGGAGGATTTTGTGTGAGAATAATCGGCATCGAGCCATCAAAAGATAGCCCTATTTTGCAGAATACACGGTATTGCTCATCTAAAACTTAGATAGAAGCATCATCAGACCAGGTATTAGTAGATAGTGAACAAGCGAGCCTATCACAAACACACTGACAATAACACCAATGATATCTCGTATTAATGCTACTAAACTCATATTTTTTCGAGTCTCCATGATAATTATTATGATGGTATATAATATATAAATTTAACTGTGCATGCAAAAAGATTCATGCCGATAGGTTTTGGCAAATTACAACTCAGCTATCTTCCGAATGATCCAAGAAAGTTCATCATATGAATTACCTACAGCGCAAGCACGAACGAATAAACGGCGCCGAGCAGCGAACCCGCAAACAGCGCACGAGCGCGCCGATAATCCCGCCGAGGTACATGGGATGGCGGACGTAATTGTATGGACGTGCAATTATGAATTTATTCCCCGGGACAAAAACCGCTTTTCTCAAGGAATACATGCCCCAGAAGATTATGAAAAGTATAGGAAATTACAGAAATAGGAGGTTTGGCTTATAATGTGTCTAAGTCAGGATGGAAGAGTTTGCGTGAAATAATAGAAGCGCCAATAGCGGCGGGGGTTTCGCTATTAGCTGCCTTTTGGTTTTGATTTCACTACCATTATCAGTATCATCCCGATGGCAAAGAGTATGATGCCAATCCATGCAAAGTTTACAGCAGGGATGATTTTCAGCGTAAGGGGGAGTGCGCCGCCGCCTACGCCCTGGAAAATAACGTAAACATCACCGCCGAGTAAAGTTACGGAGGGGTCAATCATAGGGAATGTCCCGCTCCCGCCTTTTCCTTGCAGGTACTCCGCCACCCCGCTTCCGATTTTCCTGTTGTTCTGGTAAACTTCAAGCTGGACGCTCTGTAGCTGATATTTGCCTGATACATCAAATTCATCCGCGCCGGTTGCTATCAGCACCGGTTTTTCAAACCCTGACATTATTCTGCCGCTGACAGTCAATCCTGAATTTAATGTCACAGGTATATTTCCCTCGAATACAACCCACATACTGCCTGAATTATCAGTCAATTCAATAAGAGTGCCGTGGCTGCCTGAAGAATTAAAATTTGTAACTTTTCCGCTTATTGTCACCTCGTTTTCAAATAAGGACGGGTCGGCAAGCACCTCTGCTATTGGGGTTCCTGAATAAGTTGTCTCTGTCGTCAGGCTTCTGGTTGAATAATCAACGACCTTAATACCGTAGCCATCGCCCACATCCAGCAACATGCCTTTTGCTTCAAGCGGCATATTTATCCTCTGGTTGGTATAGGTGAAGTTGGAACTTATAATCGCGCCAAAAAGCGTGAGCACTACGGCTATGTGTACTATTGATATGCCTATCCCCTTTATCCTTACCCGTGCGTTGCCAATCTTCAGGTAACCCGAAAGGTACTGGTATATGGCTGCCGTAGCGTATATCAGGGATGGGAAAATGGATATGGTCGAGATGGAACCTATCAGCTTATAGATTGGCGGTTCTCTGACCCAGAATGGGCTTGAGTGATCAAGCACATAGAAAGTTTGTGTCCGCAGGAACATTGTTATTATCGAAAGAGCTGCCACAATAAACAGGGTTTTTTTCTGTTTTTCCTTTTCCGATTCCTTGTAATTTAAACAAAACCCCAGCGCAAGCATCAGGAGGATTGTGAAAGGATAACTCCATACGTTGAAGAAATTTTTGGTGTCCGATGCTACATTTACCTTAAAGCCCTGCGTAAGCTGGATAAATACCGGATAGGTGATACCCCAGAAGGAAATGAAAGCCAGTATCACGAACAAGAGCAGGGTTACATAGAAAATGTTTGTCTTGTTCCAGAATCCCTTATCCTCTTCTGCCTTATCTGGCTCTTCAAGATACCGCCTCATGCCAAGGACAAGAGAAACCGCGCCTGTTATGAGGATTGAGGCGATGAGCAGCGTGCCTGTGGAAGTCTCCCCGAAGGCATGGACAGAGTTGAAAAGCCCGCTTCTCACAACAATGGCTGCATATAAGATTAAAATGAAAGAAACCACCGCAAGTATTGGCGCCGCTATGGAGAAGATGGTTTTATTTTTCCTGTGAAGGGCTGCTGCATGCATGAAACCCGTCAGGGTGAGCCATGGAATAAACGAAGCAGTTTCAACAGGGTCCCATGCCCAGAACCCGCCCCATCCTAATACTACGTACGCCCAGACACCTCCGACTGCAATGCCCATTCCCAGGATTAGCCAGGTAAAGCGCGCCCACTGCCTGCCCAGTTCCTCCCAGCCGTCCTCTTTTGTAAGCAAATACACAATAGCGGCTGCAAACGGTATTGTCATGGTTGCATAGCCTATGAACATCAAAGGGGGATGCACAATCATCCAGAAGTTTATAAGAAGCGCATTCAATCCGCTGCCGTCAATGGGCACAAAACCAAGCGGCACATCAGCCAGCTCGTAAATTGACTTAAAAGGCGTCTGAATCATTGTGAGCACTATAAAGTAGATTCCCACTGCCAGGGTTATTATCTGGGTTCTCCTTGCCAGAGGGGTTGCGTGCTTCGTGGTCTGCGCAAGCCATGCTGCCGAGAGGAAGATTACCCATACCCAGAGAAGGTAAGTGCCAGGCTGACCTGCCCATGTGCCTGAGATTTTATAGATTAAAGGTAAGTCGCGGCTTGAATACTGCCACACATATTCGTAAGTGAAGTCGCTTGCCACGAAATAATATGTGAGGAGCAGGTAGGCAAAAGTGAGAAGCCCGGCTACTATTATTATTGCAGGAGTAACCAGCCTGGTTAAAATATCAATGTTTTTACGGTCTTTCAACAACAGTCCCAAAAACGCAACAGCGCTTATCGCAAGGCTTGTATAAATTATAGCATTTCCGAAGGTTATCATATTATTTGCCCCTTACCTCGTCCCTGACCTTTGTGACTATGGGCAGGAAATAGTTTGCATCCACAGCGCCCGGCACTCTCTCAAGTACTTCCCCCTTCCCGTCAAGGAAAAGCACATATGGTGGATAGCTCACACCGTATTTGCGCGAAACGTCCCTGTCAATATCCAGGTCCATTGCCACGAGAACATAATCTTTTTCCAGTATCTCCTTTACCTGCGGGTTGCCAAGCGTATCTGACTGGAATTTTGCGCAGTACTGGCACCATATTGCCCAGAAATACACTGCAATAGGCTTGTTTTCCTGCTGAGCTATCTGGAAGCCTTTCTCAAGACCAGCAGCGGAACGATACCATGTGAGACCGCCGAGGTAACTGTTGTTCGCGTCGCTCAGCTTGAATTGCGATAGTGAAATACTGTAAGTCCCGTATGCGATGGATATGATTATTATTAATACAAGTATTGACAGCAGTTTTTTGGTTTTCATATGTCAGTCCTAATTGATATGAATCGAATATAAACGTATATGGTTTGTGTTTTCCTTTTTTAATTTTTTTTATTCAATCTATTCTGTATAAGCATATACTTTACGAGGTGTGTAAAGTAAACTTATATTATGGGCAGCGTCAGAATCTTCACCCCTATGAACATATAAACAATAGCAGTAATACTTATTGCTACCATGCTTTGCCGCAGCTCTTTTTCGCTTTGTGAATTCCTCTTGCTGATAAGATACCCTGCCCATACGGTAAAAATGAAGCCCGCTATCAATAATATAATCTGCAACTGGTTGATGGCTTCAAAATCTACGGCATATTCCCAGACCTTCCCGAAGAATTCTCCTATGTTTTCAATAATAAAAAAAAGCCCTTTCAACAGGCGGAACGTGTTTTCAGCCAGATACACCGACAGGCTCAGGGGAATGAATGCATAAGACAGGTCAGTGAATTTCTGTTTTGTGCTCTCTCCTGGAAAAGAGACCCTTGTAGAAAGATACATGAGACCTGCAGCGCCCAGCGTTATCAGGGCAAATATGATAATAGCCCACATGTTTCTCCAGTAGTTCACGAAAAAGTTATAGTAAATCATCGTATCAAATGGCGCAGTCGACCTGACAAAGTTTATTATAATGTTTCTGAACTGGAATCGCTCCATTCCCATTACAAAGAGAAAGATGATGATTATCCCGTGAACCAGATATGCTTCATCAAGATGCGTTTTCCTCGATTTGATTATATCTGCGCCTGGAAGTCTGGGGCTTAATCGAATGTTGCCCTTTGAGCACGACTTCACGCATTCCATGCACATGATACAGTAGTTATTCCTTTCCATCGTCTGGGGGAATTCGCCCACAGGACAGGCTTTTCCAGCCTCATTACCCATAATGCATTCTTTTATATTATGTTCCTGACAGGTCTTCTTTGATTTGCATCGAAGTTCAATGATTGAGAGCATTGAGAAAACCCCGAGCACCAATCCAATGG
>JBAQYK010000324.1:0-6622 GCA_049299995.1 Candidatus Methanoperedens sp. | reverse complement strand
GTTCTCCGCCGTAAAATTCAATTACCGGGGCTGCATCCCCGGCTAAAAAAGATTTGAGGCCGGAAATCGAATACCGGATTTCCTTAGGCTGTGAGTCACTTCCTCCGCCGCAGTAATTACAGTTGAGGTTGCATTCCTTTGTCAGGATTATATGGTACTGCATCCGGATTAGTCAAGATCGTCAAGATTGGGTTTCTTCTTCGGATGCGCATCTTTCGCAGAAGATATCACATCATCAATGCGAAGAATCATGGCTGCTGCTTCAGTTGCGGAGGTTATTGCCTGGGTTTTTACACGAAGTGGCTCAATGACACCTTTTTCCAGCATATCCACAGGCTTGCCTTCATACACATCAAGACCGACATTCTTGTTCCCCTGCTCATGCATGCTTCGCATCTCGGCAAGCATATCTATCGCATCAAGTCCTGCATTCTCCGCTAAGGTCTTGGGGATGATTTCAAGCGCCTGCGCAAATTTATTAATAGCAAGCTGTTCCCTTCCTTCAAATTTGGCTGCATACTCACGAAGGCGCAGCGCCACTTCGATTTCAGGCGAGCCGCCGCCAGCCAGTATTTTTTCATCTTCGATTGCCACGCCTACAACGCGCAGGGCATCATGCATTGCCCTGCTAAGGCTTGTAACAACGTGTTCCGTTCCTCCCCGTAATAATATGGAATAAGCATTGGGGTTCTTGCACTGCGTAATGAATATCATTTCCCCGTTCCCTACCATTTTTTCTTCAACCAGCCCGGCATGACCGAGTGCTTCCGGGTTTATCTCATCCAGGCTTGTGATTATTTTACCGCCGGTTGCCCGCGATAATTTCAAAAGGTCGTTCTTCTTTACCCGGTGGGTCACGAAAATTCCTGCCTTGGCAAGGAAGTATCGCGCCATGTCGTCTACGCCTTTCTGGCAGAATACTACGTTTGCGCCGCCTTTGATTACTTTATCGGCAGCTTCGCGCACAAGTTTTTCTTCCTGCTCAAGGAACATGCGGGTCTGTCCGACCGCTTCAATGGATATCTCGGATTTTGTCTCGGTTTTACGGACTTCGATAGGCGCTGCAAGGATTGCTATTTTTGCATTCTCTATGCGCGAGGGCATGCTCTGGTGGGTCTTTGTCTTATCCAGGATGATTCCCTGCACAAGCTCGCTGTCCTCAACGCTTCCTTCCCCACGCCTCTCTATTGATATGTCCTTAATGTTTACGGTCTTTTTTCCGTTTTCTTTTTTCACTATAGACTTAACGGCGCTTACGACAAGGTCGGAAAGTTTTTCTTTTGAGAATTCGATACCTTTCCCGGTAAGCGCGGTTTGTGCAATTTTGCGCAATTGCTCATCGTTTGAGTCTGTGGCAATCTCAGATAAAAGTTCTTTTGACTTTGATGATGCCAGGTTGTATCCATGAATAATTGTTGTCGGGTGAACGCCCTGTTCCATGAGTTCCTGCGCCCCTTTTAAAAATTCGCCCGTCAATACCGCCGCTGTTGTTGTTCCATCGCCGACTTCATCGTCCTGCGTTTTTGCAACATCGGCTACTATTTTCGCAGCAGGATGCTTGATTTTCATTTCATCAAGGATTGTCGCCCCGTCGTTTGTGATGATTACAAGTCCTGCGGGGTCAACAAGCATTTTGTCCAATCCCCTGGGACCGAGCGTAGTTCTTACGGCTTCAGCCACAGCCCTGGCTGCCATTATGTTGCCTCTTTTTGCCTCTTCTCCTCGTGTCCGTTCCGTTCCCTGTCTTAAGATTATTACCTGCTGTCCGCCCATTTGACCTGCCATAGATATTCTCCTTTATAAATGAGTAAATGTAGTTTACAATGCCGGCTTTTTCCAATAATGGATTGCCTGATGTTCTGTTGTTTCATGTTTATAGTTCTATAAAAAGATGTCGCTCTATGGTTCCAATTGCCGTAAAAGGTATAGCCCGGCAAGGATTCGAACCTTGGTCGCAGGATCCAGAGTCCCGCATGATTGACCGCTACACTACCGGGCTTCACAGGCTTGCATAATTAGACTTTTTACGTATTAATCTATCGGCGTAAGCTCAAATATGCCAGTATTTGCGCTGTACTTGTTTTATTTCTTCCAATCGCGCCCTCACCTGCGGATTAACGGCAGATTCTTTCCTGACAGGTTCCAGCCCCATAAAAACATCAAGCACCGCCGCAACTGAATGCGCAAGCAGTTCATAATCGTATCCTCCTTCAAGAACAGCGCCGAGCTTCCCACCGCAGGTCTCCTTAGCTATTGATTTTACGATAGAAGCAAGGACTGCAAATCCCCCCACGCTCATTCTCATATGTGCAAGCCCGTCGTTGGCGCATGCATCCTGCCCGGCTGAGATTAAAATCAGGTCAGGTCGGAACTCAAGCGCGGCAGGAACAAGTATCTCCTCAAATGCCGCAATGAACCCTGAATCATCAGTTCCCGCAGGCAGAGGCACATTGATGTTATAGCCCTCACCGTTTCCCCTTCCAACCTCGTTTAGCCATCCAGTCCCGGGATAATGGGGGTACTGGTGTGTTGAGAAATAAAGCACCGACGGGTCGTCATAAAACGCCTCCTGCGTCCCGTTCCCGTGATGGACATCCCAGTCCACTATCAGTATGCGCTTTTTCCCTCTTTTCTGTGCATGGCGTGCGGCAATCGCGATATTATTGAAAATACAAAACCCCATTCCCCTGTCTGGCTCTGCGTGATGTCCCGGCGGTCTTACAAGCGCAAAAAAAGAATCCATCCCATCGAGCAGCGCATCAACCCCTGTAATCGCGCCGCCGGCAGCAAGAAGAGCGACATTGAACGAGTCCTTGCTCAATATTGTATCCGGGTCAAGAGGGAGTTCAAGTTCGGAGTGACTTTTGGCTTTTTCGATGTACTCCGGTGAATGAATATATCGAATTTCGTCGATATTTGCATATCTCGGTTCAACAAGCTCAAGCTGTTCCATCATCCCGGTTTTTCGAAGATATGCGATTATAGATAGCAAACGCTCTTTATTCTCTGGATGCAAACCGGTTTCGTGTTTTAAATAATCCGGGTGGTAAATGATGCCTGTTCGGGACAAGACTTTAAAAAATTCCCGGTTCTTTACGGTGAGAACTTTATTTCACCGCAGAGAACGCAGAGTTCGCAATGATACGTTAAAACTTAAGCCAGCTTTTTCCCGGCATTCGGTCCGTATGTTGCATCATATATCTCTTTTACATGGAATACGAAGGCTGCCTTTCCCGGCAATTTCTTGGGATCAGCCATCTCTTTTGCGGCTGTAAACCTATCACCTTTGTTTTCGATATCCACTGTCCCTTTAATCTGGTAGGATTTCTTGGCTTCGCCGTCGTACGCGACTATTGCCATATTCGGATTAGATTCAATGTTCTTTCGTGTCTTGTTGAAAAAGTTATCCACGAACAATATTGTTTCATCATCAAGGATTTTCCACATAGTCACAAATACAACGTTTGGTTTCCCGCTTTTATCCGCTGTCGCAATCGGCAGCGGTTTTTGCTTGGAGACAACATCCTTTATTTCAGGGGGCATTTTCACCATAATTTATCACCGTCATTCGTTTAGTATGCTTTAGACATAAAGGTTTTGATTGATGGATTGATGGAAACCAAATCTTAAAAACCACAAGTAATATAAATCAAAAATACAATCAGTCAGCCAATGAAAATCTACAGGACATACGAGGATTTACCCAAAATCAAGCTTCCGCTGGGGCAGGATGTTTTCATAAGCGACAGTACCATTCGTGACGGCTCGCAGATGCCCGGGATAGTGATGAAAAAAAAGCACAAGACCGAGATATATGAGTATCTTCATAAAATCGGTATTGAAAAGCTTGAAACTTTTGTCTATAATGAACGCGACAGGGAAGCTGCCAAAGAAATGCTTGACAGGGGATATGAATTTCCCGAAGTCACAGGATGGGCGCGCGCAAATCCCAAAGACATAGATTTTGTGCTCAGCATGGACGGGATAAAAGAAACAGGCATACTGATGTCGGTCTCAGATTCGCATGTCATTGACAAGATGGGGCTTAAAAGCCGTGAAGAAGCTGAAAAGAAATATACGGATGCTCTGCAGTATGCAGTTGACCACGGGCTTCGCACAAGGGCGCACATCGAGGACATGACGCGCGCGGATAACGAGGGTTTTGTGTTCCCGCTTGTCAGTAAATTGCTTGAGATAGACCCGGATTGCACAATACGCCTGTGCGATACAGTTGGCTATGGTGTTCCTTTCCCTGAAGTGAATGAGCCATACGGCATTCCTTATATTGTAAAGAGATTGCGGGAGCTCGGTACAAAAAACATCGAGACCCACGTTCATGACGATTTCGGGATGTCAGTCGCATGTTCGCTCGCTGGATACTGGTACGGAGCAAACTGGTCAAGCCTTACATTCCTGGGAATAGGCGAGAGAGCGGGGAATGCAGAACTTGAGAAGGTTGCACTGTTCCTGATTCAGAGGGTTGAAGGCTTCCAGAAATATGATTTGACATCGGTCACCGAATTCGCGCGGTTCATGGAACGGGAAATCGGGATACGGGTGCCGCGCAATAAATCGGTTGTGGGAAAAAATATATTTGCCCATGAAAGCGGCATTCATACGGCAGGCATCATAAAGAATCCATTCACGTATGAGCCATATCCTCCAGAGCTTGTTGGCGGGAAGAGGGAGCTTATGATAGGCGATTCTTCAGGGCTTGAAGTGATACGCTATAAAGTGGAGGAAGCGCTTAACGAATTGATGCACGTTGCCATCACTATTGAAAAGACCGACCCGCGCGTGAAGGCTATCCAGGCTGACATACAGAAATTGTATAACGAGGAGCAGCGAGTTTCGGCAATTTCGGATGAGGAGCTTAAGAAATTTGTTGAAAAATATTTCATGCTTGAGTCGATTATCGATGAGCACAGCGCCAATGGTATGCACTCGCAGAACATGAAGAAACAAGTTAAGAAGTAAAAACCATTAATTGGTGCTGTAACCTGACACTAACCCGGAACTTCATACACTGGCTTTTGCCGTCGTCGGTCACCGTAACCCTTGTGTCAGGTATTATCGCGTGTACCGCATTGGGGTTGTCTGTACGGTCATCGATTCTGGCTCTGCCGTTCTCCCGCAAGGACCTATCAACACGATTTATCCAGATTTCGTAGGTCTGGACGTATATAAATTAGTTTTTAAGTATATAGGGTTATTGTCCAGTGGAAATAGAGGTGTTGTGCCTTTAACCCCTCAGCATTTTCATTATATCGTGTTTGGTCACCATGCCTATGGCTTTTCCCTTTTCAAGCACAAGCACTGCGGGATTCTTTTCCAGAATCCTTGAAACAGTATTTGCATCCGAGGTAGGCGAAACTGTGGGGAAAGAATCGCCCATGATGTTGCGGACAAGAAGATGTGAAACCTTTTTAATATCCTGGTCTGTCATCGAACTCACTATTTGATCTGTGGAGATGCTGCCAACAGGCACACCGTTATCGATTACAGGCATCTGGGAAAAGCCGTGTTCCTCCATTATCCTGGCAGCATCCTCCATTGAACTGCCCGAACTTGTATGTATGATGGGTGAGTGCATGATATCCCTGACCACGATACGTTCTTTCCTGGCTGCGTCAAATGCAGTGAATATCTTGCGAAGCGTGGAAAGCCTGGGGTCGACGTCGCCTGATTCGATGCGCGCGATGAGGGGCTGGCTTACACCTGCGCGGGTGGCGATTTCGTGCTGGGTGAGCTTGAGTTCAAGCCTGAGTTTTTTTATGTCTTCGGGTGTGGGAAGGAACATTATATTACTATGGGTAATAAGAGGTATATTAGGATTGCTGTGAGATATCAGTACTCACCGCAGAGGTCGCAAAGTTCGCAAAGGGTGTTATTTTGCGCTTTGAGTTCTTCATGCTCTTGCATGAAAAAGAATCAAAACCGCAAAGCAGAACACGGATGACACGGATTCGACGGATACCCACGGATTTTTTTATCCGCGCAAATCCGTGTTCAATCACTATTTTGGCGCCGATGGCTTTTTCAATATCTACTGCACAGTTTTTCGCCCTGCTCGCTGGTTGTGGGAATAGTTCAATGATGTGCGCTGAAAGTCGGCGCGGCGCCGGTGGTTTCAAGGGCTTCCTCCCGCAGTTTTAGCTCGATGTCTATTACAGGTTCGAGGCGCCTGTAATAAGAATCAAGTTTTTTTACTTCTTCAGTTAGTATTTCTATTTCGGGTTCTCCACCGCTACTTTTTTGCATATAGAGCGTCAATACGTCCAGACAGCTACATAGACATAGTTCCCATACTCTTCTGAAACTCCGCCGCCACCATGTGGTGCATCGTTATTGCATTTTGAATGCTCGTAGAAATAATCTATCAAACTATTCTCAATGCCGATAGCATGTTTTATGCTCTCGGTTAAGTAAACTGGGATTATGTCATCGCTATCATGTTCTGTCTTTCTTTTAGATGGGTCTACAGTTCTTCCAATATAGAACTCTCTTACAGACCAGTCATTTACTATAGAATTTACCCTCCGAATAAGTCTTGGAAATACGTCGCTTGGGTATCCGGTTAATGGTTCCATATTTTGCCTCCATAACATATATTTATAATTCA
>JBAQYK010000323.1:0-15333 GCA_049299995.1 Candidatus Methanoperedens sp. | reverse complement strand
GTTGATCAACCGGTTTCGGATGTGCAGAACGACAGTTCCACATTCATTTCACCGGGTTCTTCTAAACAAACATGTCCATAGCAAATATGCACGGGAAACAGCGACTGCATCTGTAGAAGATACCCCTGCGTGGACCATAGAAAGACATGTTAGTACATCATATTGGGGTGAGTTGAAGAACAAAGGCGATACGGTAGCTGATACATTGATAGAAGCGTATCAGATGTTCCTGGATTCTCCATTAAGATCAGAAGAGGTAGAAAATATGGTGTTCAGGTTTATGCCGGAAGGAACAAGATATGAAATGGCTGTCCTATTCAGCGGCAGGATCAAGAGAATTAAGTTCATGCCCGAAGTCGGTAAGCTTCCTACAGCCGAGGAGATAATAGAGATGTCCCATTGGGCAAACCGGGAACTCGTTGACCTCGTAGATAAAGCAGCCATTTGCAAAAAGATTGAGACGACATACGAGCCAGATACAGAGTCGGAAGAAACTGAGGTGTGTGGTTTATGAATACAAGAGATGAAATACTGGAAGTCCTGAATGAGAAAGGTTTGAACTGGGTAGTGGCCGCCATGATTGAAGGAAGTGTCGGCTATCACTCGGCAACACACGCCATGACTTTGATAGAAGATATCAAGAATAGCGCCACCACGGATGCCTGTGAAAGGTGTATGGCATGTTTCAAAGGAGACCTCCTTGCGATGGTAAAATACGACCTCGATGGCTTTAGTCATGTAAGCCAGCCAAAAGTAGACCGCCTGGTGAACGCTGTGTCTCAACTGGGTAAGTTGAGTCCTGTACAGCAGATGACTTTTGGTCTCATGTACCCGACGACGAGGGTGTGATTATGGCAGGAGACAAAGATGATAAATCAAGAAGCAAGCGGGAAATCGCCTGGAGATTAATACATTCATATCAATACCATGATAACGGTACTGGTTTCAATGAATGGAAACCAGGTACACCACAGCATGTAAAGGACTTACAGAGAGAGATGTTTGATAGACTATAAAAGGGGGTGTGATTATGGAAAAACCAACAATAGTAATAGTAATAGAGGGCGGTGTCGTCGTTAATGTGGCCACCGCAGATTCGAACGTGATATACCGTATAATAGATATCGACGCCATAAAGTCCGATGAAAATGCGCCGGAATATACGGATTATGTGCCCGATACAGAGAATGCAGACATTGAACAGGTCACCAAGGACATACTCAGGGATGTGAAGTAATCATGGCAATGATTATCAGAGTAAAAGAGCTTGTACACGAGAGCAGTCCAGACAACGAGTATCCTGTACCGGTTATGAGAACAAAAGGCATATACAAAGTTCCGGATGATTTCGATTATGGCGCTATTTGCGATGACCGTAATTCCGCAGAAGTGATCGCAGAGCATGTGCCGGATGATGTTATAATAGGCACCTGGGACATGCCTAAACCAAAGCTGATACTAAAGGACGAGAAAGAACTATCGGGCATAACGGGGTTCTTAAATGCGATAGAATATATAAAAGAAAACGAGGGGAAGAAGGCGATAGCAATTGAAAAGAACACGGTTAATGTTTTAAGCATAAATGAAAAGAAGGATTTGAAATATATGTATTATGACAGGGAGACCGCAAGTGGCGACGGTTATATAATATCCCACCCAGAAGAATCAACAAGGCTATTTGAATTAAACTGGTTAATAGTTTGAGGGTATAAAATGTACTTTAGAATATGGCAACCAGGTGAACTCATCCAAACAACTTTTATGTACTCAAACAAACTTAAAGGAAAAATAATAATGAAACCAGAATCACAGCGAGTATCGGGTGTAATGTAGCGGATAAGGACGCCGTTCTCATCTCGGTCAGGGAGTGGTACGGCGACCATAATATCGGTATGGCCGCAGACGCTCATCAAAAAACGCTCATCGAAGCGATTGAAATAGCAAAACGGCATGCAGACCAAAAAAAATAAATACGCCAAAAAACAATATAATAAAAACATGAATAAGAATAAGTTCAAAGAGTTGCTCGTAGTAATTCTTATTGTATTGATCCTGTATCCGTTTCCACTAGAAAAGTTTCTAATAAATCTTGGCATACCTATCCTGATCACGTTGATACTCAGACCAGTGATAATAGCTTTTATTGTGATAAGTATAACATCTTATATATTTTCCAGAAAAACTGAACGGCAACCACAATATCAAATGATGTCGGAACCATTACTCGAAACTGTTTCTTCTTTACTCGCAAAAGATTTGATACTAAAAGACTTCAGATATCCTCAAGACATGCGAAAATCCATTGCAACCGAACTGCAAAAAAACACACTTATAGCCGGGTGGAATCGTATTACTCACGAACTTTGTATATTACCTGCATCACCGGAACCTAACCAAATTTTAAACACCCTAATTGAATCGTTCTACCATCAACAGGAACGGATAATCTTTCGTGGGTATTAAAAACAAACTTTAACACGCATAATCGCATTCGTCGGCATTTTTCAGGCGTTCAGACGAGAAAAACAGTTCTCATAAAGTTTATAAGAAATATAAACTCATATCAGCCTTATTGTTTGTCTTTTTTATTCCCACCTTTCAACCATCTATTAAAAATCCCATACAGTTTATAAAATATATATATATATATAAAATATTTATAGGAAGAAAAAATGACCGAAAAGCTCAACCGCCCGCATAAGCCAAGCATCGCCGCAGTCAGCAACAAGCTCAGGAAAGATGAGATATACCCGCTCGTTGATGAGCTTCAAAGAGCTAACCCAACTATCTCACTTGAAAGGCTGACCGTGGAAGTGAAGCGGGTACGAGGTGAAGGATGCATGCAAACGATTAGTTCCAGATATAATCACAACAGACGTTGTAGCGATATATTCCTAAGAGGCCGGGAGCATGTGGATGATGAAGGTATTTAATGGCTAATCGTTTCGGGAACAGGTTCAATTACGGGAAGGACGGCAACCCTATACCAGGCGTCCCGGTAAATGCCGACTGGTATCCGGACAATAGCCAGACCCCCGAAAACCTGATGGAATGCACAAACCTGTCGTGCTATGAATGTGTCGAACAGATAAAGTATTCGAAGCGCTCAGAGCCATGCAGGCATATTTGTCTTTTAAGAAAAAAGTTCATGACCGTGCCTGGCGAACTTATCCAAACGACTTTGTGTATTAAATTAACTTAAAGGAGAAATAATAATGGAACTAGAAACTGAAAAAGTATTAGAAGAAACATACGAAAAGCTCATACTCCACCGGACTGAGATGGGTAAGATGATAGAGAGCTTGACATCTTTTTTACCGGAAGCGGATAAATATTATACAGCGACCGCGCAAGAAGCGCTCGATAAACTGATCACAGACGTTCGCAAGAAATCAATCCGGGCTGTACTTGAGCCTTATATGAACACAAATGTCCACATAAACGTAGAGGAGATAAGCAAAGAACTTGAGAGGCTGTGCGGTAAGACATTCGATGTCAATCATGTGAAGTACATATTCGGTACCCATTATCATGCAGCGAAGGATTCCCTTAAGACCCTGCTCTTTGAAGAAGCCGGACACCTGCTGCCGTGGAAGATAGGGACTCCAGAACAATTAGTCAAAGGCAGCTCTCTCATACTAAGACATTCGGTTACTGAAAGCAAATACGGCGGCTCGCCGGATGGAATGTGGCAGTTCGAAGGCCGTGTATCAAACCTTGAGAAACTCATCAGAATACGCACGCAAGACGCAGACCCGAGAACGGTTCTCGGCGATATGCTATCGGGTTTATACCGCGCCAATGAGAAAAATCCGTGGGATAAATTCATAATCAATGACCCTGTCTTTGCAAGCTCAAAGCTGTACAAGAACGGGAAGTTTGAGTTAGAATTAACCAGTATGGAAAAAGCAAGGAACACGGCTGCCTTCCTGTTCACACTTGCAAGAGAAAGTAGGAGAGAGATGATTTGAATGGCTGAAACTGGAATAAGCACAATACAAATCGACGCATTGGAAACCCAAGTCAATATTCAGACCGTGGTCATCGTTTGCACAAAAGATGTCGCCGCTTTCAAAAAAGCTATGCGGGCTTTGATTGATACTTACGCTATTTAGGGAGTCGAAAAGACCTGATATGCAACAATCACTTATATCATTCTCAGAGCCAGAAAGTGATAATCAACCTCTTTTAAAGTTGATTTTAACTTGTTTCAGGGATAATGCGCAGCGTTCATTGAAAGAGATATATGATACGGTTGCTGCCCTGCGCCCGGGAACGAAGGAATCGACTGTGCGCGGCAGATTGAATGAAAACAATGGCAAGCTGTTCAGAAGGATAGCCCGTGGAGTATATGTCGCCATTCAGGGACCGGCAACCGCAATAATTTTGGAAGGGGATGCCTGGGAGAGGGTTACGGAGATTAAGACAGAAAGTATAGATGCCCTGTTCGCCGACCCGGCTTACCCATGGCTGAACCATCATATCGAGACGGGCACGACCAGGAAAAAGGATGGCTGCCTGAGTTACGAAACCCGCGAACTTGATGCGACTATCCTGAAAGAAATGTTCAGGGTACTGAAGTCAAAAAAAGAAGGCATAGGCATCAATGGCCAGAAGATAACCGGCGGGGCGCACCTGTTCATATTTGTGCCAGCGCCGACTGGCGATACATGGAAACACATCGATGCACTGATAAAGGAAGCGGAAAAGATTGGATTCGTGTTCAACAAGATGTTCATCTGGGATAAGGTAAACATCGGTATGGGATACAATGGCAGGAACCGGTATGAAGGAATCCTATTCATGTCCAAGGGTGAGCGGCTTATCCCATTCGACCTTTCGATCCCTGATGTGCTAACTGTGAAACGTCCAGACCCGGCAAAACGACTCCATGAATCAGAGAAACCCACTGAGTTATATGAACAGTTCATCAAATTCTCCACACGAGCAGGCGATGTTATCCTTGACCTGTTCGCAGGCAGCGCCAATAGCGCAAGAGCTGCACTGGCTCTGGGTGTGAACTGCATACTATTCGAGAAGAAGCATGAGTTCATTGAAAAAATAAGCAGCGAATAGTTATTCAACTTACGAGGCATATCCCCCTCTGAACTTTTTCGTTCACTTAAATGGACACTCGTTCAATAAGTGAACGTATACCAAAAATGCTCCAATAAGTCGCCCAAAACTTATCCTATGTATATCACTCCATCCGGAGACTCAACATAGCCGATGGTTGTTTGTGTAACAACTACTCCCGTAGATGCAATTATTATATATCCAAAGTACCTTCCGTACTGACCTGAAGCAGCCGTATAGAGACCGGGAGAAGTGTATGCTGCCTGAGCCCAACTTAACCATACAGTGCCATCAACATTGTAGGTTGTGTAAATTTTAACCTGATTGATTTTTCCAATACCAGATAATTGAATTGATGCAAAAGTAACATTCTTGCCAAAATCTAATGCCTCCGAAGTGTATTTGCCATAACCCGAAGGGACTGATGCATTGTCTGATGTACTCATTGGAACGGGCAAAACCAGCGACTGAACATTAACAGTCCACACAACCGTATTGGATATCCCATTTTCATTCTCAGCATTGACCATTACTGTGTGCGTCGATGATGTTCCAACCACTACGTTATCTATCCAGCCAGCGTCTGCTCCGCTATCGACCGAATCATCCTTCCCATAAACAAATCTTATGCTGTGCGTTCCCGGTGAAAGGATTGCAGTCACAGGCTGCCAGTCCACCTCCCCGCTGATTCTGCCGGTATAGCCAGATGTCCTTGTGCAGGCATCATTATCTATACAATAAAATAAATAATCGTAATTCTGCTCCGAGCTTACTTTCCAGTAAAAGCTTAATGGTACACTATTTCCCTCAGGTATTGTAATTGTCTTATTAATCCATGCGGCTTCATTAGGGGTTGTGGTATTGCTTCTCAAGGCATAGTTACCGCTGTATTTTACACTGCTGTCTGTTTTCCAAAGCAGAGACGAATCTGTACCTATATCCCACATACCTGGCTCGACTTTCCCGGTCTCTCCTCCATCGAAAAAGATTACACTCCCCGTTGATGTTTCTATCTTCACATCATCAATCCAGCCAGCGTCTGCTCCGCTATCGACCGAATAATCCTTCTCGTAAACAAATTTTATACTATGCGTTCCTGATGAAAGACTTGCAGTCACAGGCTGCCAGTTGACCTCCCCGCTGATTCTGCCAGTGTAGCCAGATGTGCTTGTGCACGCATCGTTATCTATACAGTAATATAAATAATCATAATTCTGCTCTGAACTTACTTTCCAGTAAAAACTTAATGTTGCAGTGCTCCCGCTCGGGATTGCAACGGTTTTCTTTAATGCTGATGCCTGACCATCGGCTATGCTGCTGCTCCTCAACGAATAACTGCCATTATATTTTACACCGCTATCAATTATCCATGTTGGAGGCGGTGATTTCCTGCCTACATTCCATACGCTTGTGTCAACTATTCCACTTTCCCCGCCCTCAGAAAATATTGTCTTTCCCTCATCAAATATGGCAGTAAAGCGATCGGATGCGTTATTGGAGTCTATGCGCACGTTGTTCTTGTACCAGTTCCACATTGTAATCGGCTGATCCGCTGCTGCGTTAAAAGTAATAGTTTCATTGGGCGTTGATATTAAACTCAAATTCTGGTTTATGGTTTTGCTATTCGAATAGAAAATTATACGTGGAGGAACCGGCACCGAAAGCGGTAAGTAATCAGTGTTATCAGCGTCAAGGATATAAGGCGAATCGCATATTCCGTTCTCATCGGCATCGGCGCATGTCTGGCTGTATCCTGTCCCGCCAGGATTTGCCCAGAAATTCCCGCCGAGTTTAAACCCTGAAATAATGTTATCACCGGCAGTCTCGGTAACGTTCCAGCGGTTTGTTAAGCCTGCCCCTATTGCAAAATTATTGCTGTTCTTAAAATAGTTATCGTGGATATCATTATCAACGGAAATACCCAGACGGATGCCAGCTTCGGTGTTTGAGCTAATAATATTCCCGGCAAACGTATTACTATTAGAACTGTACAGCCAAATTCCGTTCTTGTTTGAGCTTATGATATTGCCGCGCACCGTGTTCCCGTTGGACTCTCTTATAAAAATACCCGCATAAGTGGGCGTGTTCAAAACCGTATTTTCAAGCAGTGTGTTATTATTACTGGCTGTCCAGAGACCTATACCGTAAAGATTTGAGCTCACCGTATTATTCTTTAATACATTGTTGCTGGAAGAATCCAAGACTATGCCCTGAATCGCGTTAGAATGTACGGTGTTGTTTCTTACTATATTGCTGCCATAATTTTGTACGTAAATCCCCCACCACCCGTTTATTACTGTAAACCCCTCAAAAATTATACCGCTCGCAGAAAAAGTAACCGTATTAAGGCAAGTACCAGGGGGGCACCCGGTTTCTATCGGGCCCCCGTCTATTACAGGCTTTCCTCCACCGTTATCCACCCCTGTCAAGATAAGTTGTTTATTCACGTTAATATTCTCATAATATGCTCCGCTATAAACAAGAATCGTATCCCCCGCAGCCGCTGAATTTATAGCAGCCTGTATGCTTGTATAACCAGCACCACCGCTGTCGTCTACTGTCAGCGTTGCTGCGTTTGCCGTCCCCGCGACTGCTATATTCGCCAAAACAATGAATATTATCCCGGTAAATTTTGCAAAGCTATGTCTACGACTCATAAACTACGACCTCTTATACAATCCAGAATTTTACAGCAAATGCTCTTTTTATTTGTTCTCCTATTTAAATATTATCAATTGTTATTAATATTAACAAGAAATCGTATTTTTGGCGCTACCGGTGTTCTTTTCTGAAAAACTATTTAACGCAGGAAGTTATATTTGAATCGATAATAGACAATTCAGGTGATTTGAATGGTAAATAAAATGACTGCTACAATTCTACTGATAGCAATAACTGTGGTTCTCGCCATGCTTATAGGTTCTCCAACGCTGAAAACTGCAGAAAAACTTGCTAGTGATTCGGAAAGTAATGTAAAAGTTGGGTATATTATCGATGGAAACAAGCTTACCATACTCCAGATAACAGGAAACAAAGATATCCCCATTCCCCCGGGAATGATAACCATCAACTCGGCAGATAATCAAGCCCCAGTCGGCGCTAATATAGCATGGAAAAGAGGAAAAACAATAGAAGCGGGAACGTCCATAACAAACAACGTAAACAAAGAAATAAACCTTAAGATGTTTTTTAAAAACAAACCAATAATTGACGCCGTACTGGAAGCCGGGCCCAACACTCTGGCAAACATGAACCAAAATAACTTCGGAAACGGCACGTGCGATGGCTGCGTAGCGAGTAACACGATAACGTTCTCTTAGATTTTCCTTTTTCTTTATGGTTTCCAGCCTTGCCGTTTGTCTTTTCTGCCCCTATCCTTTATCCTTACATTAAAAATTCCATACATTTTTCAAAATAAATAAGAGGTTAAAAGAGGCGAAAAATGAACAGAAATAAGATCAAAAGATTATTAGCCCATCTAAAGAAAGCTCAGGCTTTGTTAGATGGTATGAGCAATGAAAATAAAGAAGAGATTCTTAAGTTACACAATGAGAACTCTACCATTCAGTATTGCTTGCGATGGGGAGTTACGGCTGCAGAGGATGTTCTGGATGATTATCCAAAGAGAGTGAAGAAATGAACTACGATGATTGGGTAAAGATATTTGAGAACAGAACGCCTGAACAACTCCGTGAATTAATCAACGCGATTGATACCCTGGAAAAGGACACTGATATCAGGCGGGAGTTCGGTGATCTGGGGCTTTTCGCTGAGCTCTCCATAAAGAGTGCGGCCAAGGAGGCACTCAAAAAGAAGGAAGAGGAATTTGATATGACTGTCGCCCAGCGTGTTTACACGATGGCGGTCGCCAGGATAGTGGAAGAGTATCCACAGATCAATCCCATAATGATAACATGTCCAGTGGCTTTTGGCAAGGTGCACAGATGGGTAAAGGAACTCAAGACCAGCGATGAGATATTAGATACAGTCGGCGCCATAATCGATGCGGTGATTGATGATACGCACGAACATTGCCCTGGTTTAACGTCCAAATTCATAAAAGAAGCCGATTTGAAGCCGGGTGCAGATGAATCGGAATGTTCTATCCTGTATGGAGATTCGTACTATTCGCTCGAAGATTCACTTATAGAGGTTTTGACAATTGCCTTTGAGAAGAAAGCTATGGCACTTACCTATGATAATCAGACACAGACGACCCCGTTCTACTGGGACTGCGAGTGCAAGGACAAATTCATTCACCCGAAGGCTCAGAAGGTATGCTTTGCTTGCAATGCGATGGCAGCAGACCAACCGGATTCGAGGGTCTGTGAAGTGGTCAGCGCCAAGTTAAAAGGTGAGATATAATGGCCACAACTCCGGAAAATATCGATGAATGCAATTCATTGCATTGCGCGAACTGTACATGCTCTTCCGACCCCGAGAACGTTGAAACCAAGTTCACAGGCCGAGACCACTGCAAGCGGAGGCAGGGGTTCTTGCGCGGTGCCCTTGATGCGAAAAAAATAACTGAGAAGCCCACTATTGACTGCCCACACTGTTTCGCTCAGATTAGCCACGTCGAAGTGGTGGAAGAGCGGCATGGCACCATGGACATAGACGGGGAAATCGAATATGACCTCAATTCAGATAACAACGGGGCTCCACGATACTTTTGCCCGAAATGCCAGACGGAAATAGATGAGTCGGTTTGGACCATGTGCCCACTGCAATAGAATATGCACGAGCGGAGAGAAAAGCTATGGGACTAATGATTACAAAGAAATGACCAGTAAGGACGCGCAGGACGAGAATATAATACATAAACAGGATGGAGATAAACAATGAAAGTTATCGCAGTTTTTTCAGGCAAGGGAGGAGTCGGTAAAACAACCGTATCTTCTTTACTTGCTCTCGCACTGGCAAAGAACCATAAAGTCACGCTTTTCGATATGGATATACAAACTCCCAGTATCCCTGTTATGTTCGGGGCGGAGACTAAAATCAAAAACCTTGATTTTGTTTCAACTGGGTATAAAGCTAAAGGCGCCATAACATTGACGGGAGGGATGGCAAAGAAAACTCTAAGAGACTTAGCAACAAAAGTCACTGATCTTAATCCGGATATATGTATAATCGATATGCCTCCCGGCACGAATGATGTACATATGCAAGTATGCTCAAGCCTGAAACCGAGTTCGGCTATATTGGTCGTCCAACCAAACAAGTTAAGCGAAGAAGATGCCTTACGAGCAATCCAACTGTTTATGGCAGCCAATATCCCGATTGCCGGGGTTATAAAAAATATGACCGGGGATGTCTTCGGGCAAAGCGAAGATATCGACATTATGGGATTGCATACCCTGGCAGTGCTGCCACTCAATAAACAACTTGCTAACATGGGAAGCGCAGGAAAGCTACACATGATTACTGATAATCCACTCTCCGGGATATGCGAAGATATCTACAATAAAGCCGGTAACGTCAATTGGTTAAACTCAAAAGCTTTCATTGAAGGAGGAATAGACGGCGAGATTTTGAAGAGAAACAGTGAACATCTTCCAAGGACGTTCATTGGTCTGAATAGCTGGGATGTTATCAGAGATCATATCATCGAATACGAAGGACAATTCATCGGACATGATAAGTTCCTCATGGAGAATACAACCGAAAAGATCCGACAAATGCTCGAAGGGCTTGATGACCAGAACACTGGAATGTTTATGGTTACAAAGGCGCCAAGTACACAAATCGTACTATTTCCCGGTGAGATCGGTATAGCGAGTCTGGCTCCGCCAAATCCGAGCTATTATGGTGTTCCCCGGGTGTTGTACCATACAAACGAGGGTGATGTTACCCTGTTTTCGCACGAAATAAAACCAATGTCGTCTGATGAACTGATAAGCTTCCAGAACGAGAATACCTTGACAACTATTCCAGGCTCATCAACTCCTCGATACCTTCCCACCCCGGAAGTAATGCAAGAACTCGAAGATACTTTCGGGGAACGCATAGGCGTCTCGCCGGACTGGAGGGACTCATATAGAAAACTTGGAATCATAAAGTAATAGGAAGAGGTACCTAAATGAGAAAAATAAAGAATATGTTTGTCCCCTGGCACGTCCTGCCGCTCAATATACAGATGCTCTTAAAATCCATTCACCCGGGATTCGATAAAATCTCTGATGCTGGTGACTGGTGGATAGAGGGTATTGGCTGGTGGGAAGAGCATCATCATGTAGCCCGCCTCAGAACAGATAAGCTCGATGATGATATTGGGATAATAACTGAGATGAGAAATGCAAGGGGTGACCCAAAAGCAGGAGATGTGGTAGGATGCCGCCCTCCTGGACGACCCCGCGAAAAGAGTGAATGTAAGTCCTGTGGTTTGAAACGTTTTGGTGAGAGGTGTAACCATATAAGAAAGATCTCATGCCTGGAGGTAGTATATTCACCAATATCGGGTATCAAGATTGAGATAGTTCCCGGTGAAGTTCGGTTCATTTTCACAGATGATTGTATAAAGGAAATGTGCCGGCATTTCGACTCAAAGGCCGAGAAAAAGTGCACTATCAATAATGGTGCTGAACTGGACAAGATGAAGCCTTGTTCGTGGAATAAAGACCCAGAGGATTGTGTAAAGGTATAATATAAGTTCTAATAGTAGTTATGAAACGATGATCCTATGAACCTAGAAGAAGCAACAAAAATAGTAAACGATTATTTTCAACTCCATTACGGTATATCGCTCTCGGACCTTGAGATAACTGAAACGCCAGGTTATTGGAGGTCAAAAAAGCCGTGCGACCCGAATACCTGCCATAGCCCCATCCATTCGACCCTCTTTAACGAAGGGGGCATAAAACATACTTATAGTTTTAATGAGAGAGGAAAGCGAGATGAAAGAAGTCTGCTCGTGCCTCCATTCCGTTGCTGGCGTATGATACGGGGTGCCACAATAGAATAGTAATCTTTAGATATATAAACATTCATACAATCATACAGCAGACAATTCAAGAGGCACATCCACTAAAACAAATATTGAAACATAATTACATTTTGTTACATTATTCTATGTAACTATATTCAAGAAGCGCATCCACTAAAACAAAGATTGAAATATGCTGTGAACCGGTTGACTGCCTTTTTTTCTTTTTTAAAAATTACAGAATCCTGGTGTACTAATTCTATTTTTTTAGTCTCGTAACCGCAAGCCTGATATCATCTTCCATAACAGTAGTCCTTTTCGCATGTTTTGCTAGAGTTACGGCTTCGCGGGAAACTTCAATCCCATAATCTTCAAGGACTTTTGCAAGCTCAACACCCGCGTCTTCACTAACCCTTTCCGCTCCTGCCTTTCTGATAATGCGCTCAACCGGCGCAAGCGGGAGTATTGGAGAAACTTGTACAGCCATTTATTTTCACCTGTGATTAATATTTATCATGGATTTAATTGGGAATAATTGTATATAAGTATTTTGGATTTTTGGCTGTGAATTCTGAATCTTAGGGTCATGTCCAGATACCACCAAGTAAAAAATATCTTTTTTCCTTTTTCAATTTCAGTTTCTTTTTCTGAAAATAAAATATCCATACAAGAAGCGATAATATGAGTTATACGTACCGAGATATCGTTACCGGGAATGTTAGGAAGAAATCAGGGCTAATCCCCTCCTTTTCAAAGGAGGGATACAGCCCGTATAAAATCTGTGGCAAAAACACTTTCACACCGCTTACATGCACCTTATAAGCAGGCAAAACAAAGGACACTGTTATGAAATATATCGAGATGCAGATGGTTAAAGATGATATTCCAGAAAACGCTTAAAATCCCTATTCATTACGACACCACAAAATCCAAAATAGGCATACTGGATAGGTTGACTGCAAGGATAACCTATACAATCATGCAAATATCTTCGTTAATCACAGATGATACAAAACTTGACAGAAAAACACTGAGAAGGCTGGTCAAAGACAGCGATATAGTAGAAAAAACAGGGTTATCAGCAGGATTCGTCCAGCAATGTATAGATAAGGTCATATGGACATGGAAATCACATAAGAAGCTTCACAGGGTATGGGAAAGAAAGATAGTAAGGCTTGAAAAAAAGCTTGCAGACTTAACCGAAGAAGAGGGAGATAAAAAGAAGAAGACAAAGATAGAAGCCCGTTTAAGCAAACTCATGAAATCCGAGCCATCCCAGCCAATATTCCAGAAAAAGACCTCATGCAGAATAGATTACAGGACAGGGAAAATAGAATGGAGCGATAGCAAATTAACTTCCCTCTGGATGCATGTATCCACACTTGAAAAGAACAAGACAATAGATATACCATTGAACCCATCACAGTATCATCTCAATCAGCTTATCGAGGCTGAGATAGCCGATTTTGAAATTATAAAAAAGGATAAAAAATATTACGCTTATGTGACCATAACAAAGGTCATAGAAGACAAAACAATAAGTTCCATCGGGGGTATAGACCAGGGTTTAAACAGAACCATAGCAGTCGTACTGTTAACAGAGCCTATGCCTCGTGAAGAGCATTTATTGGATGCAGCAAAGAGAGAACTTCTTGATAAGTATGATGCAATAATATCATCACTCCAGGAAGCAGAGAAATGGGATAAACTAAGAGAACTCAGGAACAAGAGAGCTAATGTATCGACATACCACGATTGGTGTCTTGCAAACGAAGTAGCGGAATTTACAGAAGGCTCACTGATAGTGATAGGCGATACGAATTTCGGGCAGACTCAGTTCAGAGGCAACGGTATGCCCACGCTAAGAAAGCGAATAGGTAAGTGGTCATACAGCAGACAGAGAAAGTTCATAGCACTGAAGAGAACTGAAAGAGGGTATCTCACATTGCTGGAAGACGAGTATAACACTTCAAAGCGGTGCCACAGTTGCGGTTCAATGCTGACAACAAGGCACTGGATAGACGGATATTCCTATATCCTCTGTCATTCCTGTGGAGCAAAGACCGATGCTGATTTCAATGCTGCATACAATATTTCATATAAAGTAAACCCCATTGCTGTGTGGGTATACAATAGCGGTATAGAATATGCTCTTCGATGTCGAGATGACAGACTGAAAGTGCAGATGACCATGGAAGGAGCAAAACCCCATGCAAGTGCATAAGATGGATGCCCGCCATTTCAATGGCGGGAGGGAGTTCACAAAAACAAAGGAAAAGTTCACTGGATTCACAGAGCCAATGGGTCAGTCATGCAAGATTTCAAAATCGAGCTAGCGTCCCAGCCGATAATCGTGCAGTCAGATATTCCCTGAAAAGCCATATCATATAACAAAACAAAGAGGAAATACATGACTATAAAAAAGAAAATAATCATCATAGGAAAAAAAGTTCATAATGCGGAATACCGCCCTTTTCTCCTTTTGATGGCCGAATCCCTGGATATCGAGCGCTTCTTCGCTGATAATATGTTCCTTAACAAAAAACGGGCTGTTTACGCACTTGTTGATTCATCTGAAGAAAAGGTTAAGGCTTTTATCGAGATGGCATCTTCAAAATTTCCTGAAAAAACTAATGTTGAAAAAGTAGAAGTGGAAAATCATGAAGGAAATGTGATGAAGATAGAAAGCTATTACCGCTACTTGACAGCAGCGCTACTTTGTGAAATTGAAACATCCTGGAAGAAAATACTTGATAAGTCCTCACTACATAGTCCAAAAACGAAAACCTCCAGTTGATATTTTAGGTTTGAGTGATAAAATACCTAAGCTGGGATAAAAACACCACTACGGCAGGTTTTTATATGGATTCTACTGCAACTGCATCATAAAGATTAAATATAGTCCCAGCATAATATTACTACCATGCAACAAAAAATCAAGAAATATAACATAACAATAAGAGATCATGTCCAGCTTCTCGGCTATCGTGGACAGATAGAACTTATCGGAAGGGATTTGGGGTTACATGGTGTTGTTTTCAATGCTCCTGATGGTTCTGTAAAGGTAGTTGCTGAAGGTGAGGGGAGTGTTTTTGATGTGTTTCTTGATGACCTGAAAAGAATCAGGGAGGGTGTGGATATTGAGGCAAGAGAAGTATCGATGGATATCGATTTACCAGTTCCATTTAGCAGAGTAGCCACGGATGAACAACATGAACAAATGAAACGATTCGATAAGGCCATCGAACTACTCGGTGGAGTTGATGGTAATACTCGTTTATTAGTTGGACTCCAGAAAACATTGGTAGAAGGCCAGAATACACTGGTAGAAG
>JBAQYK010000322.1:0-3115 GCA_049299995.1 Candidatus Methanoperedens sp. | reverse complement strand
TTCCTCCCCTTCATTTGACCGAATTACTATTAAGTTTATCCAGATACATTTTTATCGAAATTAATGACAGCGAGGTTGAATTAATGTTCCCCCAATTATCTCCCTCCTGCTTTCCCAGAAGCCATCGAATCGAGGGCTCAATATCAATCTCTCCCGCCAGAATCAGAGCCTGTATGACAAGATTGCTTGTGGCTATATATGTCCAGCCTCCAGCCTCCCTTTTCGAAATAAGCCACTTTGAACGGTTTTTTATGAACCCTGCATACCTGTCCCTGTCCTGATTTAAAAGGGCCGTAATAATCAGCGCTGTCGTGCCCACATGCTCCCATTTATCCCCATAGCCTCCAAAAAGCCACTCGCATGCGGGTTCATTTTTAACACCCGAATCCCCGAGCGCTATCAGGGCATAAGCTGTATCAATTTCATTATTGTTCCAGTTATCATACTTTTGCTGCCCGAGAATCCACCCGATAGCATCCGGTTGTATCATCCCGCATCCAGCCAGAGCGCTGCATGCCCTCGCGGTATCAAGAAGCGGTGTGCCTGTTTCCCAGAATGCGCCTTTTTTTTTAGAGAACAGTACTTCAATTAATTCAACTGCGGGTTCATTCCATAAGGAGAACGCCTGGATCATGCGAGACAGGTCTTTGACCGCAACGGGTTTTTGTTTTTTTAACCACGAAAGCCCAGGGCGTGCAGAATCAGCAATTTCTTTTTGATGAATCATGTTCTTTAATTATGATTAGATAGTTTTAATAGCAATCGGATAACAATAAGCGAGACCATCAGGGGCTGTGGCCTAGTCCGGCATGGCGACGGGCTCCAGCGGAAAAAACCCCCCGGAATCGGGGAGACCCCGGATTTAAATCCGGGGTGTGATGAAGAGTAACGGTCTGCCGAGCAAACCTGACGAGGTAAGCTGTGAGGAGCCGTTGGAGCACTGAACTTGTGCTGCTCAAAGATTGAATCGCCAAAATCCTGGCGTTTTCGGAGAGACCCGTCGATCGTGAGTTCAAATCTCACCAGCCCCATTTTATACCCAATCACATTGTTTTTTTTTGATGGTTAGATTTGGGATAAGATTTATATACAATATCATCTTTGTAGAGGTTGCCGAGCGGGTACAACTATTTTTACTAACCCCCACTCCCCAACCCGCTCGTCACTTTAATTCTCATTTACTTTTAAGCGAAACTTCAATAATCATCGGATACAACAATAATTTATGAATCTTGACGGGTCTTACGGGGAAGGCGGGGGTCAGATATTAAGAACAGCAGTGGCGCTTTCCGCAGTCACGGGAAAACCCATCGAAATAGATAATATCCGAAAGGGAAGACCTAAACCCGGACTTGCTGCCCAGCATGTGACGGCTGTGGAAGGTGTGGCATCTATTTGTGATGCAAAGGTAGATGGATGCAATTTGCACTCCACTCGCCTGAGTTTTAAACCTGGAAGAATTAAAGGAGGCACATATGAAATCGATATCGGCACAGCAGGCAGCATATCCCTTTTTCTCCAGTGCCTGATGCCTGCATGTATGCATGCGCCTGAAACCGTCAGGATAAAAATTACAGGCGGAACTGATGTCCAGTGGTCGCCGTCCATTGACTACCTCAGGTTCGTAACACTTGGGGCGCTCTCGCAGATGGGATATGACTGCAAGCTTACGCTTATACGACGGGGGTATTATCCACGCGGAGGAGGCTGTGTTGAAGCAATAATCAATCCTTCGAACCTCAAAAAAACAAGTTTTGAGAATAATGCATGCCCTCTCGTTGAAGGGTGCTCCCATTCGTCAGGTTTGCCAGCCCATGTGGCAGAGAGGCAGGCTGCATCCGCGCAAAAAATATTGCAAGATGCTGGGTACGATACACGGATTTCACTTGAAGTAAAAGATTACCCCTCAACCGGAAGCGGAATCACGCTATGGTGCGGCACTGTCGGCGGGAGCGCACTCGGGAAACCGGGATTGAGGGCTGAGAAGGTGGGGGAACTCGCAGCAGAGGCAATATTATCAGAGTTAAAGTCGGGAGCTGGCATGGATATATATCTGGCAGACCAGCTTATCCCGTATCTGGCGCTGGCAGAAGGTGGCTCTTTTACCACGCGTGTGATTACCCCTCACACAAAAACTAATATATGGGTGACGGAGCAGTTCCTGGATGTGAAGTTTAAGATTGAGGAACTGGAAACCGGTCTGTTCAGGGTGCGGGTTTAAGGCTGCATCACCCTGATATACTGCGCAGGTATCTCATCCGCAAGCACAATGTTTTCAGTCGCTGAAAGGATGCTAACCCCATCATTCTGCGCTTCCTCTGCATTTATGACCAGCAATACGGGGTCCTCCGTATGGATTTTCGCGACGTCTGTTGCCTTCTCCACAGACGTGCTCAGGTGGACGTATCTCTGTTTTATAGGCTTTATTCCTTTCTCAAGCAATATGTCCACTTCCTCGCGGCTTGCGCCGTAATAAATCTCGGGTAACGTATTCTCAATATAATCAAGGTCAATATCAACCGAATGACCATAACGCGCCCTGATTTTATTACCCTTTAACTCGTATCTTCCCTTCTCATCGGATTCAATTATCGAAAAAAGTTTTTCCTTATTTGACCATTTGTAGCGCGTCCTCATTGTGTCCACAAGGACATCAACATCCACCCATCCGTGCTGGTTCATCGCAAGCCCCAGATCGTCAGGGAAATGCCGCAGCGCCCCTGAGATAAACCTGCCAAGCCTTTCTGTCTGCTCATCGCTCAGTACAAGGCTTCCCGCTTCGCCGCAGGCGCATGCTTCTCCTCTAAAGAATCCGTGGTTCTGGCATTTTTTAATCATTTTGGTGTTTATACGAATCAGAATATTATATAGCTTACCAGCCTGCGTGGATACCCGTATTATTTATTCAGCGACTTCCGTATATCCATGTTAGGATTTTCAAGCTTTGGTATATCTTTTGTGAGGTGGCTGATTTCTTCCTCGCGTTTCTTTGTTGCCGGGGATTTACTTTTCTCATTGCATTCCGCGCACCTGTATCCCAGTACCGCAAGCCTCGGTGAATACACAGGATACCTTTTTTTACCTGTCATGTCAGTCCCGCAACCCATACATGTGT
>JBAQYK010000321.1:0-5466 GCA_049299995.1 Candidatus Methanoperedens sp. | reverse complement strand
AATCAAGGGCGGCAGCATACTCGCCGCGAACGGCGCGATTATTGATGGTGGGGTGGTAGTCGTAGATAACGGTTTTATAACGTTCGTCGGGAAAGACACCAAAGAGAAGGCAGACAAAGTTATTGATGCAAAAGGATGCGCTGTCATGCCCGGTCTTGTCAATGCCCATACGCATCTTTCCATGACAATATTTCGCGGGTTTGCAGAGGAGCTGTCTTATGATGATTGGACAAAGAAAATCCAGGAAGCAGAAATGAAACTTTCACCTGCCGACGTCAGGGCTGGCGCGTATCTTGGCGCGCTTGAGATGATACGCTCAGGAACCACTGCCTTTGCCGATATGTATATCCACATGGATGAGGTGGCGCAGGTCGTAGAAGAAACGGGTATGAGAGCCGCGCTTGGATACGGGATGATTGAAGGGCTCAATGAGGAGCCGGATACCAAGCTTAAAAACAGGGCGGAATTTGCACGGAAATGGAACGGCGCGGCAGGCGGCAGGATTACCACCATGTATGCGCCGCATTCGGCAGCATCGTGTTCAAAGGAGTTCCTGATTAAAGTAAAAGAGCAGGCAGCTATGGATAAGTCAAAGATTCATATCCATGTGCTTGAAACCGAAGGCGAACTGGAATTGATGAAAAAACGCTATGGTATGTGTTCGGTAAATCTTCTTAACAGCCTTGGTTTTCTAAGCCCCGATGTTCTTGCCGCACACTGCGTCTGGTTATCGGATGATGACATTGATATCCTGAAAAACAAAAAGGTCAATGTAGTCCACTGCCCGGTGAGCAACATGGCTCTTGGCGTTGGAGTGGCGCCTGTTCCGAAGATGCTTGAACGGGGCATAAACGTGGCGCTTGGCACAGACGGCGCCGCTTCAAGCGGAAATCTTGATATGTGGAAGGAAATGAGAATGGCTATGTTGCTTCACAAACTCAACGACCCGCGAGTAATTCCATCGTCGAAAGTCCTTGGGATGGCGACCGTGAACGGCGCGCGGGCGCTGGGTATAAATGCCGGGGTTCTTAAACCAGGAAGTTTAGCCGATATTATTATTGTGGAGCTTAAAAAACCGCGCTTTACATCATCGAACCTGATTTCGTCGCTTGTCAGTTGCGCTTCGGGATGCGATGTAAAAACCACTATCGTAGATGGTAAAATTCTGATGGAGGATTACAAAGTGGATATTGATGAAGAGAAAATCATAGAAGATGCGAAAGAAGCTATTTTAAAAATCATACCGGATAATTAAAATTAAGTACAACCGCAACCATTCAAGTCATCAGGTGATATTCATTGTTTACAATCGAAAATATTCATGCACGGGAAATACTTGACTCAAGGGGAAACCCCACCGTCGAAGTTGATGTTCTTACGGAAAGCGGGTTCGGGCGGGCAAGCGTTCCTTCGGGCGCATCCACAGGCACAAACGAGGCGCTTGAGTTAAGGGACAAGGACAGCCGGTATAACGGGAAAGGCGTAAAAATCGCTGTGAACAATGTCAATACTGAAATAAAAGACGCTCTTATCGGCATGGACGCGCGCGACCAGCGCGACATCGACAGGCTAATGATTGAACTTGACGGCACGGAGAATAAATCCAGGCTCGGCGCCAATGCGCTCCTCGGCGTATCTCTGGCAGCAGCACACGCGGCTGCGGATTCACTCGGTCTGTCGCTTTACCGCTACCTGGGAGGCACAAATGCATTCACGCTCCCGGTTCCTACCATGAATATAATCAACGGGGGCAAGCACGCAGGCAATGAACTTGCGATACAGGAATTCATGATACAGCCGGGAGGCGCGCGGACGTATTCCGATGCGCTGCGTATGGGTTCCGAGACGTATCAAATGCTTGGCACCATACTTTCGAAGAAATACGGCGCGTCATCTGTCAACGTGGGGTACGAGGGCGGATATGCGCCTCCGCTCAAAAATACAATAGATGCGCTTGATTCAATCGCCAGCGCCATTGAAGAGCTCGGATACGGGAAAAAAATCACTATCGGTTTAGATGCTGCGGCTTCCGAGTTCTATAAAAAAGGCAAATATACAATCGACGGAAAGACATTATCGAATGAAGATATTGTAGATTTTTATGTTGACCTTGTTAAGACCTACCCGATTTGCTCCATCGAAGACCCGTTCCATGAAGAGGCATTTGAGGATTTTGCGGTTTTGACAAAAAAACTCAAGGACATTATAATCATTGGCGACGACCTTTTCGTGACGAACGTGAAGAGGCTTGAGCAGGGCATCCGGATGAAAGCTGCAAATGCGCTTCTCCTGAAAGTAAACCAGATTGGTACGTTGTCCGAGGCTTTTGACGCTGCAAGGCTTGCGCAGAAGAACAAATATAAAGTGATTGTAAGCCACAGGTCAGCGGAAACCGAGGATACGACTATAGCGGATATTTCAGTTGCTCTTGGCGCGGAGATGATTAAGACTGGAGCGCCTGCGAGGAGCGAGAGGAATGCGAAGTATAACCAGTTGCTGAGGATAGAGGAGGAGCTGGGGAAGGCGGGGAAGTTTGTGCAGCTTTAATTTTGAAAAAATGGGATTTAATGTGAAATAATTATGAATAATAACTGCATAAAAGAAAAAATCCTAGAAGCGTTACGGTTATTTATTAACAAAGATAAACAAAAACTTTTGCAAGTTGACATCTATGAACCTACGATAAGTCATCGTATCGCTGTTTATCTTGAGGGATTATTTCCGGATTATGATATTGATTGCGAATACAATAAAAATTTGCATGGTGAGAAAAAAGATGTGAACGGTAAGAAAATAAGACCAGACATTATTATTCACAAGAGATTAAATGATACAGATAATTGTGTCATTATCGAAATTAAGAAAAATGGTAAAAATAGCAAGCTGGCGAAAATCGATATCCAGAAGTTGAAAGATATGATGATAGGGACTCTTAATTATGATTTGGGAGTTTTTGTTGGAGTTTTGAAACGCAGAATTGATATCTGTTGGATTGAAAAAAATAATGGTGATATTTCAGAAAGTTTTGAAACTATTGAAAAATAAGCCGCAAGATGGGGATATGTGTTTATACTTTCCTATGCGTTAAAAAATCGCGAAATAACTGCGCATTAAAATCTTTTAGAACGACAGGTTCCACCGTGTAGACCTTCAGCATCACTGGCGCGTCAAAAATCAAACCATTTATTATCCATGAAATACTTTTAATGTGCAAGGAGGAGTAGTGATGATAGATTATTCCAAAGAAACAAAATCAAGTGTGAAATCAGCAGTTGAAAAACTTACAAAAGACCTGGTAGATAACAAATGGGGTGTGTTGAGCTTAATCGACGTGAAAAAGATTCTTGCTGAGAAACTCAAGATTGAATACACCGATTATGTCATCCTTGACATCTGCAATCCCGGTCTTGCCCACAGGGGTATTTCCATAAATAAGCAGGCTGGTCTCATTTTACCGTGCAAGATTGTAGTATATGATGAAAATGGGAAAACAAGGATTTCACTATACAAACCCACTGTTGCATTAAGCACGGCATCTTCCTTGGCGGGATATGACAAACTGAGTAAACTGGCGATTGAGGCAGAAGAAAATTTAAAGAAAATCATTGATATGCAGCAGGTGTAAAAATGCAGACAGTAGAAATAATGGAAAAAACATTCGATTCCGAGTCCAACGATATCGCCCTGTACCTTGCAATGTCACACAAAGCAGAATATGAGGGACACCCGGAGATAGCATCGTATCTCCTGAATGTGGCTATGGATGAAGCAGAGCATGCCGCTGAGTTTGCAACTCTCCTTGGAAGGGTCAAGGATACCAGGACGAATCTTGTTAACATGCTCGCAAACGAGGTTAAAGCGGAAAAGGACAAGGCAAAAGCCGCAAAAATAGCACAGGCTGAAGGGCATGAAGATGCGTTCCAGTTTTTTAACAGGTCGATACGTGATGAACGCAAGCATAAGACAGGACTCTGGCAGGTTCTTTCAAAACTGCATGAAAAGGATTAAATCAAATGATAAACAATGATATTACGGGAGAGAAAATATGGAACCTAAGAAAGTAATCAAAAGCATAGACGATAAAATGGGATTCACACCCGAAATCATGAACATGATGGGGGAAATGAACCCGGAATTGTTTGAACATTATAAGAAATGCGACGACGGTATCCAGGAGGACGGCGCCCTTCCTGCAAAGGTAAAAGTATTAATGTCACTTGCGGTAATGGCATCCCAGAGGTGCGAGCCCTGTTGCGAATCCCAGATGAAAAGCGCCCTTAACCACGGCGCCACAAAAGAAGAAATAATGGAAACAATGAACGTGGTTTTCATTACTTCAGGCGCGCCGGGCGTAGCAACATGCAAGAGAGCCCTGAAACTTATAGGGGGCAAAGAAGAGCATGGCAGCGGTCATGGCTGCATGGGCGGAAGAAGAAGGCAATAAACCAAAAAAGTTAAAATACTTTCATGTTCATTGATTTATCAATGATATAAAATTTTAAGGGAGGATAATATGAGCCAAAAAATAATAGATGCGTTGAACAAAGACAGAGAAGGCGAACTTAGCGCCATCATACAGTATATGAAACATCATTATGAGGGGGAAGGGATGGAAAGCCCTGCAATCCTTGAAATATTCAAATCAACAGCCAAGGATGAGATGGGACATGCTGAGAAGCTCGGCGAGCGCATAGTGTACCTGGGTGGAATCCCTACAAAGAAGCCTGAACCGATAGTAGAAGGCGGGAACTTGAAAAAGATGGTACAGGACGACCTTGCAAAAGAGAACGCCGCCATAAAACAATACAAAGAGCACATCAAACTTGCAATTAAAGAGAACGACCCAACCACGAGACTCATGCTAGAAGAAATCCTTTCTGACGAGGAAGGGCATGCAGATACGTGGGAGACCACGCTTGGAATAAAGAAATAAACATGTTTGGAAGAGATACACAGTTGGTGGATTGCAGGGAAGCGATGGGGCTCGGTCGCGGAGGCGGTATAGCCCAGCGCGGGACATTGTCCGAAGCTGCAAGACCAGATGTCGTAGCGATTGCCATGACCCCGGGCAGAAGGCATATCACCAAACCTGTGTGCGAAATTACCTATGGGCTGCGCAGGGAAGGGATACAGGTAAGCGTTCTTGTGCTTGAGGCAGGAGCTGGAGTTCCCATGGATGAAGTGGGGTCTACCACGGCTTCAAAAGGGTACGGAGCGTCGTTCGGCTTGACCGCCAAGGAAATCGAACAGATAGCCAGGCATAAACTTGTACTGATGCATATGGGTAACGTCAATTCCCACATAGTATTAAAAGCAAAAAAAATCCTGAAATATATCAATATACCTGCCGTAATCGCCTGCGAGTACCCCATTGATTTCGAAGATTTCGCAAAAGGGGGTGTTAAAACAAAATACGTGAGACCAAAAAATCCGGAAACCGAAGGCACCGTAGTGGCTATCGTAAGC
>JBAQYK010000320.1:0-1602 GCA_049299995.1 Candidatus Methanoperedens sp. | reverse complement strand
AAAGGGCGACCTTGTTTTAACGATACCCAATCCGCACAGAAATGAAATCGGTATCGATTTGCTTTCCCGTATACTAAAGCAAGCCGGTATAAAAGAGAGGAATGGCTGAAAAAAGGATGATGCTGTTTTTAATAGCAAAGTAGCTGGATCGCTAACACATCGGCGCCGGGAGATTAATATTTGAAGAGTAATAAATATTCGGCGCTTAACAACGAAAAGGAAAAGCGCAAAATTTCCATATCTTATGGGCGCGTTATAGAAAATTCAATCTCTAAATATTAATCGTCTTCGTTAGCTCTTTTGTTGTGTATGCCCCTACCTTATCCTGCTGCTTAAAATGCCCGTCATTGCTCCATATTTTGCAATTCAAAGTTAATGCCAGAGCCAAAAAAGGCGAATCCGTAACATCAATATCCTTTAAAATATCCTCAGCCAGAGCCATATTTTCATTGTATTTCTCTTTCGGCACTAACCGGATATGCTTCTGCAAAAGCAAAAGAAGAGCATCAAGCTCTTCCTCATTCATTTTGGATTTCCTCAACAGGAGTTCCTTATGCTTCGTTATCTCGCTGAAAATATATTCCGGCGCATGCAATTCAAATACATCGCTGAGAATTATGTTTCTTGTAGTTGACTTTTTAATCAGAGCCGAAAAAATGATGTTCGAATCCAGCACTAATTTCATTTTTCAGCCTTTATCTTTTTATAGAGAGCACGCTTTATGACATGATCGAGTTCGCCCACATCCTCTTCTTTCAACTTGCTCTTTTCTGCAAGCAGGTTTCCAATTTTTATTTCAGTAAGTTTATTTATGATAGATGACTCTACCCATTTCAGACCTTCTTTATTCTTTATTATCCAACTGAAATCGTTGGGGAGTTTTAAAACAACCTCTGCCATTTTTCACCTTGTTCACTTTATTATCGCATTAAAGGTTTTTAAGTCTTTTCTATAATGCACTGTGCCTGCATTCTAATCTATCGGCGCCGAAAATTAATATTTAAATAGTGATAAATCTGCGGCGCTTTACACCGCAAAGAACGCAAAGCCTGTAAAATATGCTTGGAAATTATAGTCAAAAACAGTTTGCACATGCGCCGGTCGGGAATCGAACCCGAGTTTAAGCGTTGGCAACGCCTAGTGATAACCGCTACACTACCGGCGCAAACCGAAGTGTAAAACCCGTTGGGGCATTCTCTTAATACTTTAATCCGTATTAATAGTTTTCACTCATCATCAAATCGCCGAAATAACAATCTTTATCTAATTCCAGCTTGAAATGTGCAGTAATGTTAATCAAGCCAATTTCTCAACTTTCAAAGCATGAAGCTGAAAGCCTGCTGAACCGCGGAGCAGGCTTATCTGATGTGATGGCTGCTGTAAACCCCATACTCAACGATGTAAAGGAAAATGGGGATGCGGCGCTTCGCAAATATACGCAGCAGTTCGACAGGGCAGCCATAAAAGAAATTGAAGTTTCACATAAGGAAATTCATGATGCAGTATTCTCGCTGGATAAAAACCGGCTTTTGCACCTTAAAAAAGCAGCCGCAAACATCCGCGCATTCCATGAGGCGCAGCTCCAAAAGGACTGGAGCAAGG